>JAZQDJ010000024.1:0-16278 GCA_045546735.1 Lachnospiraceae bacterium
CCGCCACTAACTTTTAAATCGCTAGGCTTCTTTAAAAGTCCGTTCGACTTGCATGTGTTAAGCACGCCGCCAGCGTTCATCCTGAGCCAGGATCAAACTCTCATGTTGAATTTTTTCCTTGGTCAAAATTTAGCTTGGCTAATTTAACCGTTTTTACTTTGTTTAGGTTTTGTTCTCTGAACAATTCTTTTTAGAATTTTCAGGGTTGCATTGCTGTTTATTTGTCAAGGTTCTGTTGCGCTGACTTTGCTTGACGCAACTCTGATATAATATCACGCGCTTTTTGCTCTGTCAACACCTTTTTTTGTTTTTCTTTACCCACTTTTTTTACGGTGGGTTTTTATCATATCATTGCTCTTTTTATTTTGTCAATATTCTTTAAACAAAAAAAGCAAAAATAATCCCTACCAATAAAAGGCCATAGGCTATGCCAGCTATCATCCCCAGTAATTTGTCCACTCCTCTTATAATCGGGAGTTTTGTAATCACTTTCAGCGACATAATTATCGCCTTTAGTATAAGGTATGCGACCGCATACAAAGCGATACAAAGAACAATTCTCACAACCACTATCATATGGTCCGCCAGCATTGTCAAAAGAAGAGACTCCAATGCCCATGTATTCATTACGAACACAAACACAATTGCCAATACACTCGCCGCTATTTCTCCGAGCATTTTTACAAATCCTTTTTTGCAGCCTCTCCATGCGCATATTACAATTAAGAGAATCCCTATAACATGCCAAACTCCCATTATCTCAATTTTATCAGTCTGATTCCGTCAGAAAAAACCGCAAGTAATTTATCATTCGATTCCGCCGGAATCAACACCTGAATATTTCCTCCTATTTCTCCTTTGTATTTTTCCACGCCGTTCATACCCAAAACAAACACTTTTGTTTCATTATATATAACAGCTCTATTTTCATCTAAAATAATATCCGTAAACTCAAAATCAATTTTATGCTGTAATTGTTCTTCTCCGTCGGCGTTGTATATTTTTACTAAATACTGCCCCTCTCCGTCCAGAGCTCGGAAAACAAGCGCAAATCCCGTCTCGCAAGTATAAACCCCCTGCAATTCCTGTTCATACGTAATCTCTTTTTCAAGCGTCGGTTTCTGTTTCCCTTTTAAGAGCAATACCTTTTCGTCTCCGACAGCAATAGCATCGGTTTCATTTAAATAGGAAATCATCGGGAAAATTTGCTCTTCATATTCGTACCCACTGACAAGATTATCTGTAACATTTTGTCCGACACCCCCGAAATTATAAAAAGCCAAGTTTGTATTTATTTTCCCCATATCCGTCTTTATATAGGATACTCCGAGTTTTATGTTATCGGGAGAAATCGCAAAAGCCACAGGATATCCGCTGTTTCGCATCGTTGTTTTCACCTCTGAAATAAGTTCCCCTTTTTCTGAATAAAGGCGCAACCATGCAACTTCCTTATCTTGCAGCAAAACAGCAGCAATTCCCTGCGCAGAAACATCCAATGACAAAATAGGAAGATTCGTTTCCACCGTTGCAGTTGTCCCCTTTTTTCCTATTATATAAAGAGTCGTGCCTTTATAATCTCCGACTGCCACACGAGAACCGTTGCACTTTACGAGCGGTGACTGCATTTCGTACGACTGGTTCCAAAGCTGATTTCCATCTCCGTCATACGCCGCAATTCCGTCTTTGCTATGTACAAGCATATCTCCGTCATAATTTTGGAAGGTACTGTTCTCCGCCCCTACCTTCTTTATCTCTTTTACAATTTCATACTTTGTATAAACTCGGTTATCTGCCTGAATCTTCAAAAACAAGGCCACAACCAAAACCAAAGCAATAACAAGTACAACCCGGTACACAATCTGTAATTTATGTCTGAAAATTTTATCCTTGTAATCTACACTGGTAAACCATTCTTTAAACATTCTTCCACCCGTACTTTCCTCTTTATTATTCGGCACCTTTTAGTATAACACATTTTCTCACGGAAGTATTATTTTTTGTCCATATAAAATATTATCTTTATTTTCAATTCCGTTCATTTCGCAAATCGCATCTATATTCGAAATGTCACCGTAATATTTCATACATATCTTTGCCAGTGTATCTCCCTTCTGAATTACATACTCCGTTTGCTGCACAACCTCCGTTGTCACATCTTCCACGCTTTCCTCATCTGTAACTTCCTCATCTACAACTTCTTCCTCAGCATTTTCTTCTCCTGATATATCTTCCTCTACGTTTTCCGATTCACTTTGACTTAATTCATCCTTGCTGACCAGCGGCGCCGGTTCCTCTATCTCCACCCGTTCCGTTTGCTCCGGCACCACAGCCACCTCTTCTGCTTCTTTTATTTCAGCCACCTCTTCTGCATTGCGGTCAATCTTTCCTGATATTTGGTAAAGGACCTGCTCCATATTCTGCATCTTCTCATAATTATTCAACATCGCTATTCCGATTACCATAATGACAAGCATGAGCATCAAACTCAAACAAGTCGATAGCGCAACCGACTTTCTGCGATGGATTTCCTGTTTCTTTTCACTAGCCCTCTCCCTAAATTGATGGGCTGCCCTATCTGCCTCAAATTCTTCCGGATGTCTTTCCGCCGCACGCAACGATACCATGTAATTTTGCATGCTTTCATTTCTCTCGTAATATATATAATAACCGCTCTGCTGACGCATTTTCCCTTTTTCAAACAAATAAATATATTCTTCTTTTTCATCCACATTATATTCGAAATACAATTTCTGATCCGATCTGAAAAATTGTTTTTGCGTCCGAAGAATCTGTTCCTCCATATCATTTGTCGGCTCATGCGACACAATAGCCCATCCGAGAACCGTTTGCTCCGGAAAAAATCGTCCGGCCATCTCATTGACGCGTTGCCATGACTCCTGGTCTATCACCGTCTTTTCCATAAAAAAATCTTTTTCCGCACTTACCGCACCATTGACAAACCAACAAAGTTCCTCTCCTAACATATCTTTTTTTCCGTACAAAATCACAACCCTCATTTTTTCTTCCGGAGTCGGCGGTTGCTTTAAATATGTAATTACATAATCCTCCAAATAAACCTTTTGATTTCCCGATACTTGTCCGATCTGACGGATATTTTTCGGCGTTTTTCCTTCTTTTACTACTTCAATCATGGCTATACCCTCTTTCTGTTTTTTATTACATATAACACAGAAGTGTTTGCTCTTTTTATCGAAAAAAGAAAGCTTGGACAATCTTTTTTCTGACACGAAAGGGCACAAAAAAAGACGAGAATAACTTTCTCGTCTTTTTCAGTCATCATATTTTATTTTTCGCATTCCATTTCCGAAGAAAAAAGAATGTTTTTGCGACAAATACTTGTCCTACTCCGTTTCATCCGTTGTAGTTTCCTTCTCTTCTGTCTCCATATCTGTCATCGGATCATAATAATCTTTTTTCATCAGACGATAAATCGACCAAATAACAACGCCTATACCTGCAAGTGTAAAAACGCCTGCTGCCACAGCAAAAATAATCGTGTCATTTCCGCTTGTATTTCCAAGATCAATCGCCAGTGTATAAGCAAGATAAACTAAAAATCCACCAACAATAATGCGAAGATACAAATTCATCGCCGTTGTTTTTTTCAAAACATTATTTTTATTATCCATCTGCTTTCCAACCTTTAAATAAATTTATACACAGTCACAGACGTAAAAGGTTTTTCAGGACTGACAACCGGTTTTATAAAACCTTCCTGCCTTGCACTGTTCGGGAAGAACTGAGTCTCAAGACAAAGACCGCCTCTGCAAGGATAATAAGCTTCCTCTTTTCCGAATTCCGGTACCATATTGTTTCCTGTATAAAGCTGAACTCCCGGAAGATCTGTATACACTTCCATTGCCCGGCCCGCTTCATCATCTACAACTTCGGCAATTTTCTGAAGTTTTCCCTCTTCATAATCATCAATTACAAAATTGTGATCATATCCTTTTACAAGAGCAAGCTGCACATTGTCAGCACCGATATCCTGTGAAACAGGCTTCATCTGTGTAAAATCAAACGGTGTTCCTGCTACCGGTGCAATTTCACCTGTCGGAATAGCTCCCATGCGAACCTTTGTATATTTCGAAGCTTTAATCCATACTTTTTCATCTTCAATTGTTTTTTCACAGGCATGACCTTTGAGATTGAAATACGTATGGTTTGTCATATTTACAAGCGTCTTCTTATCCGTCGTTGCATTGTAATGAATTTCAAGCGCGTTATCCTCTGTTAACTTATAAGTTACCTTAAACTCACGATTCCCCGGAAAACCAAGTTCGCCGTCTTTTGCCTTATACGAGAATACAACCGCATTATCAGCCTCATTTTTTTCCGCCGACCAAAGCACCTTGTGAAGTCCTGCATCTCCATCACTGTGAAGATTATTATCATTGTCATTGATTATAAGATTATAAATCGTACCGTCAATTTCAAAAACACCTTTTTCTGTACGGTTAGCCACCGGTCCGATGGTTGCTCCAAAGCAACTTCCGTTCACAAAATAATCCTTTGCCTGATCATATCCAAGAACTACGTCTGTCACTTCGCCCGATTTGTTCGGCACAAAGAGATTCACCAGAATCGCTCCGTAATTCATAATGTCAGCCTGCACACCATTCTCATTTTTCAAAGAGAAAAGCGTGATATCTTCTTTGCTTAATGTTCTTCCGAATTTCTTTTCTGTAATCATAATATCCTCCGTTTTGCTTCGCCGCCGCGACAAAATTATAACTGCGTTCTGCCTTCAAGCGCACGCAAAAGAGTTACCTCATCGATATACTCTAAATCCCCTCCGACCGGAACTCCGCTGGCAATCCGAGTCACCTTAATTCCCGTCGGTTTAATCAGCTTGCTTATGTACATCGCTGTCGTTTCCCCTTCCAAACTGGAGTTGGTTGCAACTATCACTTCTTCCACCTCATCCGACTGAAGTCTCGTCATAAGTTCTTTTAACTTAATATCCGAAGGCCCCACTCCGAGAAGAGGAGAAATTGCCCCATGCAACACATGATAAATCCCTTTATATTTACCGGTCTTTTCATAAGCCGCCAAATCACGCGTATTCTCTACAACCATAATCATACTCCGGTCTCTTTTAGGATTTGCACAAATCGGACAAAGTTTATTATCTGTCAGCGTAAAACACTCCTCGCAATAACAAACATTATTGCGCGCATCAACTATCGTCTTTGCAAAATGTTCTACTTGTTCCTTTGGCATATTCACCATATGGAATGCAAGCCGCTGCGCCGACTTATGTCCAATCCCCGGCAAAGATGAAAATTCCTCAATTAACTTATTAATATATCCGCTGTAAAGATCCATTAGAACGGAAATCCTCCTAAGCCGCCTGTCATACCTGACATAATAGCTGCACTTGCTTCTTCTGCTTTTCCGAGAGCCTCGTTCATAGCAGCCATGATAAGATCTTCAAGCATTTCAACATCATCCGGATCTACCGCATCTTTATCAAGTTTTACTTTTGATACTGTTTTTTTGCCTGTCACTGTAACCTCAACAGCTCCGCCGCCTGCAGTTGCCGTAAATTCTTTCTCTTCCAGCTCCTGCTGTTTTTCTTCCATCTGACGCTGCATTCTCTGCGCCTGCTTCATAATGTTGTTCATGTTACCCGGCATTCCCATTCCGCCAGGGTATCCGCCTCTTTTTGCCATTTTCTACATCCTCCTAAATTTATTCCTCATCAATAGGCATACAAATCATCTGCGACAAATCCACATAAACAGACTCAAAATCCTGCCCTTTCGGGAAAGCCTTGACCTCAAGATCAACTTCTTTTCCGATTGCTTCACAGATGCAACTTTTAAGATATTCCACATTTTCTTCGTTTGACGTGAAATAGTCCGAATTCAGCCCATCCGAAACTACCACCAAAAGCCGGTTGTCTCCTCCCAGGCTCAGTTTTGCATCCGCCAAATAGGTCCTCATAGGCTGACCTGTACGCTGTACAATCTCACCCCAACGGTTCACAACCTCCTGAACTTCTTCCGGTACTGCTTTCGGAAGCGGAACCTTTTTCTGCGGCTGAACCGGCGCCGTATACGCTTCCTGCGCATTTGCCGAAACCGTAATATTACCGCTTTCTATCTTTTCTTCTATATCACGGATACGTTCAATCAATGTATCCTGCTTTGTTTCCATCGCCGGTTTGCAAAGCTTAATCAAAGCCACCTCAATCATAATACGCTTAGCCGTCGTATGACGAAGTTGCCCTGAAAGCTCTGATAAAATACGTATATAGCGCATAATGGTATTTGCCTCTACCATTCCCGCCTCTTCTTTCATCAGAACAAGATTGTCGCTGGAGACGTCGATAAAATCCTCAATATCATCCGTGCTCTTGAGCAGAAGTAAATTTCTCAAATACCATGTAAAATCCGTAACAAACTGGGTTAACTCACGCCCTTGATAAACAACCTCTTCAAGAAGTGTAACTGCGCCGAGCACATTCTTTTCCACAATCATGCGGAGCATTTTACCAAATACGGCATTATCCACCGCGCCGAGCACATCAAGTACCATATCATAGGTTAGTGTCTCTCCGAAATGGAACGCAATACACTGATCCAAAAGACTTAACGCATCTCGCATAGAGCCATCCGCCACTTTTGCAACATAGCGGACTGCTTTATCCTCTATCTGCACCTTTTCCTGCTCCATCAAGTCACTTAAGCGATCTGCAATCGTCTCAATTGAAATACGCTTAAAATCGTATCTTTGACATCGGGAATGAATTGTGACCGGAATCATATGCGATTCCGTCGTCGCCAATATAAAAATCACATATGACGGCGGTTCCTCCAACGTTTTGAGAAGCGCATTAAATGCACCTTTCGACAACATATGAACCTCGTCTATGATATAGACTTTATATTTTCCTTCTGCCGGAGAAAATGATACTTCGTCAATAATCTCACGGATGCTGTCCACACCATTATTCGAAGCTGCATCTATCTCAATGACATTCATGCTGGCTCCTGCTGCAATTGAGCGGCACATACTGCACTCGCCGCATGGATTCCCGTCAACCGGATTTTCACAATTGACAGCTTTTGCCAAAATTTTAGCTATGGTTGTCTTACCTGTTCCTCTTGTTCCGCAAAACAGATATGCATGACCGATACGCTCTGCTTTTATTTGATTTTGTAATGTAGTAACTATATGATCCTGTCCTTTCACATCCTCAAATGTGCCCGGACGAAACTTACGATATAATGCCTGGTAGGACATATAAATCCCCTTCTTCTAAATGAATTATTTCTTAGTCATCACCGAAGCAGATACCGAGCATCTTAGCTTCCTGAACGATGGACGCATCAGGAGAAACCATTTTTAGTTTTCCTGCCACTTCCTCAAGAGGAACTTTAATGATCTCACGGTTTTTGATACCTACCATAAAACCATATTCGCCATTCAAAATAAGTCTGCCTGCTTCTGAACCGAGACGTGACGCAAACACACGGTCATAAGGACACGGGCTTCCGCCTCTCTGTGTATGTCCCGGAACTGTTACACGTACGTCATAACCGCCTTTTTCCTGAATCTGCGCCGCCACTTCATAAGACACAGACGGATAAGGTGTCTTTTTCAATTTTTCTTTATATTCTTTTTTAGATAATTTTGCGTCTTTTTTGGAAATCGCACCTTCTGCCACCGCAAGAATCGTGAAACGGCTTCCGTTTTTCATACGCTCATCAATCTTTCTGACAACACTGTCGATATCATACGGAATCTCAGGAATAAGGATGATATCCGCACCACCGGCCATTCCGCCATTGAGAGTCAGCCAACCAACCTTGTGTCCCATAACTTCCACGATAAAAACACGTCCGTGGGAAGCTGCTGTTGTATGGATACAGTCGATTGCTTCCGTTGCAATATTTACCGCACTCTGGAAACCGAATGTCATATCCGTTCCCCAAAGGTCATTATCAATCGTCTTCGGAAGAGTTACAACATTGAGTCCTTCCTCACGAAGAAGATTTGCTGTTTTATGCGTTCCGTTACCGCCGAGAATTACGAGACAGTCGAGTTGAAGTTTGTGGTAGTTTTGTTTCATCGCCTCTACCTTGTCCAGTCCGTTCTCATCCGGTTCACGCATCAATTTAAAAGGAGTACGGCTGCTTCCGAGAATCGTTCCGCCCTTTGTAAGAATACCGGAAAAATCCTTACCTGTGAGCATACGGAAATTACCGTAGATAAGTCCTTTATAACCATCCAAAAATCCGTAAATTTCAACATCTTTCTCCGCATTTGTAATACTCTTTACAACACCGCGCATCGCTGCGTTCAATGCCTGGCAGTCACCGCCGCTGGTTAACATTCCGATTCTTTTCATGTAGCATACCTCCCGCGTCTGTTTTCTCATTCTGTTTTTCATGCAAATTCCAAAACCTGCACCATTCCTATTTTACTATATTTTTCAAATTATCTCAATGTTATGCGCGAAAAATTTTTATCTCCCCGACACAGAAATACCATATTCCGCCAATACCCCATATAGATTATCTTCCAAATCAATCATCTCAGCATTTTCATGATTATAAATAGATATCGTATTTTGACATTTTCCGTCGATAATTTCAAATCCGGCAACATCACCCGTCTCAAAATCAACAACCGGAAGGAAATTATATTTTTCCAAAAACTTCGGTCGTACTTTATTTCTCAAACAAAAATCACTATTTTCATCCAAGGAATAAACTATGGTATACGCAAAATATCCCCCTCCATATTGCAACAAAAAATCCTTGTAATCTTGCGGCAATTTAATCCCATAATACGCCTCAACAAATTGCGTTCCCTCTTTGGTGACATCTCCTCTACAACCGATTTCCTTCATAATAAGTATACTCTGTTTCGATTCTATCTTCTACTTTTTTGTGTGATTTCCTACATAGTCGATTTTGGGTATCAAGCACTGAAATTAAATCAGAATACCCACAAATCTTCTAATTCATGGGTATAGTAGCAAGATTTTCTCCACTAATACCCAATTCGTCACAAAAGTCTAACACAGAAAACCAACACCGAAATCCCACAAGAGTTCCCGGAAATACACAGAAAAAAAGTGCCGCTTACGCGACACTCTTTAAAAGCCCAAAACGTTTTACACATATAAAATTGTAACTCCGCCGAGATTTACATTGCCGCGCAACGTTAAAATCGGACCATCTGCTCCGTCCGGTCTGTTTTTCTCCTCAACACCGCCGAATGATGCACTCATCTGATTGTCAATGCGCCAATTCTTCGGAACATAAAGCTCCACACCGGCAAAGGAAACATTAAGATTTACAGTCGCGTGTCCGTTTTGAATAATCGCATTATCAAAATACACCTTCATTCCGGCAAACTTTGCGTCAATGTTTGCCGATTCAAAATTGTCAGAATTTACATATTTGATACTTCCGACAAAAGAAGAAGAAAAATCAAACTGATTACCGTCTTCTTCATCGAAAACAACAAAATCCTTGCTGTCAACCTGTCTGTGATTAACCGTTGCCTTCTTTTTCTTCGGGGTATAAATCAAACTCATACCAATACTGAGAAGCAATGCCACGAGTAAAATAGTCCACGGCGTAATTGCTGTAATACCCAGTTCCGTATCATATATAATTCCGAGAAATGCCAAACTGAAAAAGATGCCCGGGAATGCTAATTTTACAACACTGTCAACAAGTGCCACGGTAAATACGAGCGTCCAGAAAATCTTCATCACGCTCATATCCGGAAATGCGCCGAGCTTGGCCACTAAGATAAGAACTGCCGATGCGATTAAAAATAATCCCCAAAAAATATTATCCTTTTTCATTTACTTCAACCTCTTTTCTTCTAAACTGATTTTCAAGGATTTGTAGTAGTACCTTGAAACATATACCTGCTTGTGACTTCCTGCAAACTGCACGATACTTGACGCCGTCAGATTTCTCTCTACAGAGTAAACCTTTGAGACATTCAAAATCGTGGACTTGGAAACACGAATGAAATTTCTCGGCAGAACCTGTTCCAGTTCGTAGAGTTTGTATTTCACCGTGTAAACCTCGGCGGATGTGTGCGCGCTGATACCGCCGTCCTCCGTCTCAAAAAAGAGAATCTCGTCGAGTGGTATGTAATACTCTGTCTCATTTTTGTAAAAAGTCAGCGTCTGCTTACGGGCAAGCACGTCTGCCACCGCTTTTTGCACCGCTGTCATTTCTTCCGTCAGAGCGCTTCCTCTGATAACGATCTCTTCCTCTGTTAAGTTTTCATCAATTTCAATCTTAATTTTCATTGACTTTACTTATCTCCTCTTTACAAATTTCATTTTAACGGAATTTCAAAAAATGTAAACCCGATTGAAGTAAGAGGTAATTTTCCGGGGCTAAGAAGTAAAAAAACGGTTCGGACGGGTGACTTTATCACTGCATCTTCACCCGAACAAACCATTTTCAGCTATTTCTTGATTTTAAATTTTACTTTTGTTACATTTCCTGCTTTATCATAAATCTTCAATGTATAAGTACCGTTCTTTTTCACTGTTTTGCCGTATTTAATCTTTCTTCCGTTCAAAGTTGCTTTCTTAATACCGGATACTTTATCATTAAATTTAATTTTTACAGGCTTCTTATAAGTTTTCTTGTTTTTGATATTTGTATTCGGCTTCTTGGTATCTACACAGAAATTAACTTTCTTTGTCATACCTGTAGCCGTCTTTACAACCACTTTGTATTTTCCGTCCGTACTTGCATTGTATCGGTTAATCGGCTGTTTTTTGCCATTTACCATAAAAGTAGTAACCACGCTCTTTGCACTAACTTGGACTGTCACCGAACGGCGGTAGGCCTTTTTGTCTTTTACACCCTTAACCGTAATCTTATCCGCAGCTGCAAGCACTGATTTACTGAGTGCATAAACCCTGGTTACCTTCTGCTTATTCAATGCAAGCACATCATACTTTACCGTACATCCGTCTGACTGAATTTCACCATTTGCCTTACCTACCGCAAACGGATATGTGATAGTTAAATATGAAAATCCCACCGCATCTTCTGCATCCTCTGTATCTTCCGGCACTGTTGTCTCTTCGCCCGTTGTCGAAGAAATATTATAAAGTGCTCTTTCCTTATCAAGCACTAAGAACTTCGCCTTTGTCTCGACAGCGCTCAGTTCTGCATTTGCCGAATAAATGTTATTTGTCACACCATCTACAACTGCTGTTCCGGCAAATGTGTATCCCATTTCCTTCATAAACTCTTCATACGTCATATCCAGCGCCTGCTCACCGTCTGTCAGCATCTGCATAATTGCCTCTTCTTCTTCGGCCGTTGTATAGATATCCTCCTGCGAAACAGAAGTAAAATCCGAATTAATCTTCAGTTTCTGTTCTGCCGAACATCCTGTCAGCATTGCAAATGCAAGCAATAGCACCGCCAATAAACTTTTCTTCATGTCTCAAACTCCTCCTTTATCACTCTCTAAATCCCAAGATGCAAGCTCTCTCTTCAAAGAACCCGCAGACAAACCAATCCGCACAATCGTCCCTTCAAACGGCGAAAACGACTTTTGAAGCGCCGCAAAAGCCTCTGTCATCTCCTCCTCAGATAACCTGCGCGCAACAGTCGTATGCGGAAACCACGCAAACGGTCTGTAACATTCCTGCAACCTCGTATCCTCATATTGCATCAAAACATCACTCACACTATCCAAAAGGCGCATCAAATGCACATTAAGAACCGGCGCAAGAAATAAAGTCTTGGAAAGAAACGAACCGACAGAAACCCACATAAGATTATGCTGCCTCACCTGTCGTAATACACTATTAAGCGCCGCAATTAAATCCTCTTCACTTCGGGCGGACTCAAACGCTGTCAATGTAATGTGCGGCGGAACATTTTTATCTATCATGTCTGTATTTCCGGATTTCTTCGCCGCGCATTCCATAAATCCACTAATCTTTTGGTTTGTTTTTTCATCAAAATACAAAGACACTAAATACATGGCTTTATTATAAACCTGCAGGCAAAGAAACGCAAACGAAAAAAGGCTCCAAAAAAGAGCCTTTTTCTCATTATTTCGTCCATAATTTAATCAAAGAATCTTTAATCGGCGCATAATGCTGTCCAATCAACCCAAAATCCATCTCTTTATAGGACCAGACCGCACATCCGATGTTATACTTTTCAAACACTGCATTTACATCCTTAAACCATCTGAGCGTATCTTCCACCGGCGCCTGGTCAATGACTCCGAACTCACCGCAATACAAAGACACTCCTGCATTCTGTGCTGCCTTAATACCTTCCTCGATCATTTCCGTAATAAACTCCGGTCCCATCAATTTCGACAATGCATCGCCTACCACTTCTCCCTGATAACCGAGCTTTTCCGATTCTTTCTGATAAAATTCCATCGTCTCCGGGTAAGGAACTGTCTGATTCGGGTCCATAGCCGCCACCCAGTGTGCCTTTTGGTGGGTGAATAAAAGCGGCTCATAAAAATGGAATGTATAAATGATATTCTCATCCTTCGGAACATCCAAAAGTTTTAAAGTCTTAACGCTGTTCCACTGGATACCGCCGTAAATAATCGGCGCTGTTTTTGCAATCTTACGGATTTCAACCACTGCTTTTTTAATCAGCTGATTCCAGGCATCCGCATTCTCTTTTTCTACGACTTCGTTTAAAAGCTCAAATGCCACATTGGTGCAAGTTCCGAAACGTTTTACCATTTCTTTCCAAAGATCAACAAAACGATTCTGCAATGCCTCCGACGCAAACAAATTATTTTTTTCCTCATCGCCCGCATCATTAAAGTCGTATCCGTAAGCCTTGTGTAAATCTAAAATGATGTTTAATCCATAGGTATCACACCATTCAATCACCTGCTTTACACGCCCGTATCCTTTTTCTTTGATAATGCCCTCTTCCGTCTCCAATACCTCGTAATCAATCGGAAGACGAATATGGTCAAATCCCCATGATGCAATCTGCTCAATGTCTTTTTCTCCGATAAATGCATCGTAATGCTCTTCCTCGTGGCAGCACTGCGATAAATATCCGCCCAAATTAATTCCTCTGTTTAACTCCATAAAAGCTCCTCCTATGTTTTCCTGATATCACTATATTATATCTTTTTATTATGTAATATCATTTTCTTTTCCTTTTTGTAAAAATAATGACATCATCTTTTGTTTTTATAACACAGTCTATGATCCATTTCCGCCCAACAATGCATCTCCCCGGTGCGGATTTGTATCTCTACTCGAACCTTCTGACATCCTTTCAGCTTCACAATCAAATGAAGACTTTGATATCCGCTTTCTTTTGGCTCTTTAATATAATCCTTTCTTCCGACAACCTCTATATCCTTTCTCTCGCAAAGATAATGACATAGCTTATACACTTCTTCCTCACAAGAGCAAACTACCCTTATGCCCGCCAAATCATTCAGATACCGTTCTGCATTCTCAAACGTTGCCGCATACCCTTTCTTTTTAAGCTTACACGCAATGCTTTCCGCCGACTTTATCCGAAAATCAATCACCTGCTCTTTTCCATACTGCGCTCCATATCCATCGACTATTTCTTTTACTCCCAAAATCCCTCGCATGTATTTATCCGCATTCATTTTCAGCTCTTTTTTCATCTTACACCTCTTTTACGCTCAATAATCAATATATGCAAAAAGAGGTTTTTTAGAACAAAAAAGGAATTGCCTTTCGGACAATTCCTCTTCCTTTTATACGTACTGTGCTCTCTCTCCGCCGATATATTTCAGTCTTGTGCGCGCTGTCACCACATGTGCATTTCCGATGGTCTGCTGCGAAAGTCGGACCGGAACAGCCACAGGTGCCAAATGCATTCCGATCAATGTATCCCCAATGTCAATTCCTGCCTGCGCCTGAATAGCCTCTATTGCAACCGCGTTATCAAATCCTTTATATGCCGCAGTAGCAAAAGATCCGCCCGCCTTAAGGGCAGGCATCACGTTAACCATAGGTAACCGGTTAGCTTTTGCATACTCTTTTTCTACAATAAGCGCACGGTTTAAATGTTCGCAGCACTGCGCCGCCAAATAAACTCCTGTCCCTGCAAGTTCTTCTTTTATTGTTTCAAAAATAGTTTTTCCTATATCCTCACTTGAATATGAACCGATCTGATGACTCGCCACTTCACTTGATGAACAACCGACCACCAGCGCATCGCCTTCTTCAAGATTCGCTTCTTTCAGTAAGCCGCGTACAACCTGACGCGTATCTTCTTCTATTTGTTCCAAATCCATACTCTGTTCTGTTGCAATTCCTGCTCCCATAGGTAATCTCCTCTATATTCTTTCATCTTTATCAATTATAAATGCTTCCGGTATTTCCGTAAACCAAAAACTGAAATCATTCGGCTGTTTATACCGTTTTTATTCCTCGCGCTATTTGAATTTCGAGACTCATCACCAATTCCCCGATTTTAAAATGAATACCAAAATAAGATTGTACAGACTTTCAACCCCCGACATAACAATAAATTCCGTCCAAAAAGCCGGGAAGAATCGCTCCTCCACTATTCAAACTCCCAAGAAAAAAAGGCTTACAGCCCTTTTTTCTTCATATCTTCCAAAATCGCACCCGCATCGATACAAACAGCACCGACACCAATCGGACGCTGCTCATTCCACATATCTGCAATAAGATTCACTACGCCTTCCGCATCCGAAGGAAGTTCCTCATTCGCTTTTCCGCCATGCTCCGATGTAACCCCCTGCACCTCTCCGGTCTCTTCACTTACGCTTGATTCGTCCTCGAACTCTTTACCGAATTCATCCCCGAGTTCTTTCGCAATTTCTTCGCTCTTCTGCGCCTGTGCATGCTCACGTCTGCGGATTTCATGCTCAGACTCAAGATCCTTGTACTGTTTTGTCGCCTTAAACTCAGCCTCCGCCTCAACCACTCCGGTGATCTTTGCAAGAAGCTTTCTCGCGATCCGGTATTTTTCACCGAGCGGAATGTTCGGATTGTTAAACGTCTTCTTAGCCGTCGCAGCATACTGATTCATCTGATTCGTTTTCACACGGTCTACTTCTTCCTTCGTCTTGCAATTTTTCAGTTTGCGCTCATAGCCCTCGCGCTCATTGCGAATCTCCATATAATCTTTGTAAAGCTCCGGACATTCTTTTTGCAGGTAATCCAGCTCCTCCGAGGACAACCTCTGCCCACTGTATACTTTCGAGGCAATTTCTTCTGTTTTATTGCCCTCGCGCATACTTGCAAGATCCTCCTGAAATTGACAGATCATCCTTTCTTCTTCCGTCAAATTTGAATCTTTCCGCCAATCCTTATTCGCTTTCTTTTCTTCCCATTTTCCCATGAGCGCATCCAACTTTACCGCGCTCTTGATTGTACCTGAAATCATCTGCATAATCTACCTCCTTGTACTTATGCCCATAGAAATCCGTTTCTTATAATGATATCGACACATTTTATATGATTATTTAGTTATTTTCTTTTTCAGCTGCGCATACCCTTCCGCTAACGCCGTCGGAATTACCACTCCCGCCAGCGCATTCAAATACGAAATCGCCTCACTGTAATATCCGAACGCCCATGTCACAGGATAATCCCAACCCATGACTGCGTGTAAAACTATTGTCACAACACCGTAACTTATCACATGCCAAAGCATAATCGCCAGCGAATGACGTCCGAGCAAAGA
Organism: Lachnospiraceae bacterium; assembly: GCA_045546735.1. Classification (GTDB taxonomy): domain Bacteria; phylum Bacillota; class Clostridia; order Lachnospirales; family Lachnospiraceae; genus SVFI01. The sequence goes on from JAZQDJ010000024.1 coordinate 15,723, forward strand.
AAACAATTTTTCAAACACCGCCATCTTCACCACACACTTTGCCAAATAAACAATTGTAAACACACCGATGACTGACACAAACATCGTCACAAGACCGCTGCTCGCTTCGCCGTATCGGATATTTAAAGTATAACCCGAATGACTCCAAATCTCATTTAAAACAAGAAGACTGACAACAAATATCTCCGCCGCATACTTTCCGGAAACAATCTTTGCGCTTACCTTTGGATGATTGTGGTAATAATATCCGAGCGCACAGAAAAACAGCGCATAGGTCAGCGAATACACAACGGAACACTTATTATAAACTACTGTCGCCAAAGACTGACGGAAATAAAGACCCAAAAGGAAAATCACAAACGAACCGCCCAGCAAAATCTCATCTCTATATTTGACCTTATCAAGTGCCCAATGTAAAAAATAGAACAAAAACACTACTAAAAACATCGGCAGCAAAAACCAGCTCGGCGACATGATATTCTCTGCAATCTGAAAGGAGAAAATGCGTTTTGCCGCATCCCCAAACGAATATCCGTATCCGCCATAGCCCGACAGA
>JAZQDJ010000025.1:0-25305 GCA_045546735.1 Lachnospiraceae bacterium
GAAGGTATTTCTTTCTTATGGGGTATAGCAAAAAACTATGTAATGTATTGGGGGGTTACAAGTGTATTCTAGCAAAGGGTTTCTATATTGTCTAGTTTCAGATTTCACAAAATTAACAAAGAATGGTAGTATTTTTTGTCTATTTTTACCAACAAGCAAAAACGCACGTCAATAAAACGTGCGTCTTTTGTATGGTTTGTTGTCAATTTTTACTAATTCTCCGCCTCGAACAATGCCTCAAACTCTTCGCGGGTAATGCGTTCCTTTTCAATCAAAAGGTCTGCACATGCATGAAGTACATCCATATGCTCCTTAATTATCTTTGTCGCCTCATCATAACATTCTGTGATAATGCGTTTCACCTCACTGTCAATCTGACCGGCAACAGCCTCGCTCATTGATTTTGCATGTGCCAGGTCGCGTCCGATAAACACTTCGTCATTATCATCATCGTAGTTGACAGTTCCGATTAAATCAGACATACCAAAACGTGTCACCATGCTTCTGGCTCTGCTTGTCGCCTTCTTAATATCACTGGAAGCACCTGTCGTAATATCACCGAAAATCAGTTCCTCCGCAATACGGCCTCCGAGCGATACCATAATATCCTGAAGCATCTTGCTCTTTGTCATAAACATATCATCGTTTTCCGGAAGAGGCATGGTATATCCTGCTGCCCCGACACCGGTCGGGATTACGGAAACCGTATAAACCGGTCCGACATCCGGAAGCACATGGAACAAAATTGCATGTCCCGCTTCATGGTACGCCGTAATCTTTTTCTCTTTATCAGATACAATACGGCTCTTTTTCTCCGCGCCGATACCGACTTTGATAAACGCCTTCTTGATATCTTCCTGCTTCACATATGCTTTATTGTTTTTGGCAGCTATGATTGCAGCCTCGTTTAAGAGGTTTTCAAGATCTGCCCCTGTAAAGCCTGCACTCGTCTGCGCAATCTGTTTCAAATCAACATCTTCTGCAAGCGGTTTATTTTTCGCATGCACTTTCAGAATCTCTTCTCTGCCTCCGACATCCGGTCTTCCGACCGCAATCTTACGGTCAAAACGACCCGGTCTTAAAATCGCAGGATCCAAAATATCCACACGGTTCGTCGCTGCTAACACAATAATTCCTTCATTTTCAGCGAAACCATCCATCTCAACAAGAAGCTGGTTGAGAGTCTGTTCTCTCTCATCATGTCCGCCGCCCATACCGGTACCACGGCGTCTTGCCACCGCATCAATCTCATCGATAAAAACAATACACGGATGATTTTTCTTTGCATCCTCGAAAAGATCACGCACACGTGATGCTCCGACACCGACAAACATTTCCACGAAATCCGATCCGGAAATCGAGAAGAACGGCACATTTGCCTCTCCTGCAATTGCTTTTGCAAGCAATGTTTTACCGGTTCCCGGAGGTCCTTCTAAAAGAACACCTTTCGGAATACGCGCTCCGATTTTTGAATACTTAATCGGGTCACGCAGAAAATCTACAATTTCTTCAAGTTCTTCCTTTTCCTCTTTCAGACCAGCAACGTCTTTTAACGTAAACTTTCCTTCTCCGACACCTGTCATACGTGCTCTGGACCTTCCGAAGTTCATCATCTTTGCGTTGCTTCCGCCGCCACCACGGGTATTAATCATTGCAAAGAAGAAAATAAACACGATAAAAACAAGTAAAATCGGAAGAACATAGTACATAAACCAGTTCTCACTCGGCATATCACGTCTGACTACTTCAATATCCTTTGTTTCACTCAGAATCTCCTCTACTTTGGTCACATCGGAAACATATAATTCATGATGCGAATCATCTTTATTTGTAATATAAACTGTACCGGTCGGAACCTCGCTGTTAGGTACAATCGTAACCGAAACAATATTTGCCTGCTCATAATCCGTTATAAAATCGTTCCAATTGTAACCCGTTTCATTCGTCCGGAGCGTTCCGATCCAAATCGCAATACCTAAAAGAATGAGGATAAAAATAAAATACCCTCCCACTCCTTTTGATTTATTCTCGTTGTTCATCTCAAAAACCTTTCTGACTATCTTTACTCTTCATCAAATTCAACCACACCGATATACGGAAGATTGCGGTATCTCTGCGCGTAATCAAGCCCGTAACCGACTACAAATTCATCCGGGATCGTATATCCGTTATAATCGATAGTTACATCCACAACACGGCGATCCGGCTTATTAAGAAGCGTACAAAGTTTCAAGGACTCCGGTCCTCTTTCTCTGAGCATCTCAAGCAAAAAGCTGAGCGTACGTCCCGTGTCGATAATATCCTCCACTACAATAACATTTCTTCCGACAATGGATTCTTCCAAATCTTTTACAATCTTTACAACACCGCTGGATGTTGTTGACATTCCGTAACTGGATGCAGACATAAAGTCAATCGTCACAGGAAGAGTAATTCTTTTGGCAAGATCACACATAAAGAAACTTCCTCCTCTCAAAATACCGATTAGGTGAACTTCTTTTCCCTCAAAATCATGGTTAATCTGATTCGCAATTTCCTGAATTCTTGTCGTCACTTCCTCCTCGGAATACATAACTCTTATTTTTTCAGCCATTGTTTTATCCTCCGGTAATTGTTATCTCCAATATTTTTGTCGTTGTTTCATCTACCAAAACACCACTGCTGATTCTTTTTCCCACAAAATACAACATGTGATTTCCGTCTGCCACCAGAACGCTTGTCGCTCGTTCCGCCATCGGTATTTTTTCATTCACCATATAATCTTTGACATATTTTTTATTCTTATGATTAAAATAAAAAAAATCTTCTTCCGTAGGCGTCCTGATTTCAATCATTTCTCCTATTTTATCACAATCCATCCATTTCGTATACGTTTTTGTAGGAATCTCATCGTTCTGATTGTACGTAAACGTGCGCAGCTGCATCTTCTTTCCGTCAGGCAGATCTACGCAGACACCGGCTTTCAGTTGCTCTTTGGAAACGCTCACACAAAATCCGTCCGCCGACAAGTCTCTGTTCTTGTCATCGCAAAAAACAAGCATTCCGTAGCTTTTCTCGGCCACAATCCCATACGGCAAATCTATTTTCCGACCTACTTGAAGCCTGGCGAGGTTTTTGACTGCCTCCACATGCACACGCGAAATATCTTTTTTACTTCCGGAAATAAGATAAATACACTCACGAATCACTTCTCCCTGCAAATACTCATGCATATCGGCAAGTTTATCGCAGAAAAGCCGGATACAACCTTTATCCCACTTTGAAACATCCGTACATTTATTCAACGCTTCACGAATCCTATCTTCCAGATAATCGGACAACTCCGCAAACATCTCTCCCGTCACTGCCATGTGCGGTACCGCTCCTTGGCATATATCCTCAAGAACAGGAAATACTTCATGGCGCAGTTTATTCCGGCTGTACTCCGTATTCTCATTCGTTTCATCCGTCACAAACTTCTGCCCTTGCTCAGACAAATAATTTTCAATCTGTCTTCTGTCCAGACAAAGCAACGGCCGTATCACCTGTCCGCGCACAGGTTTCATACCTGTCATCCCATCAATTCCGCTTCCCCGAATCAGATGAAACAACATCGTCTCTGCCTGATCTCCCTGATGATGTGCTACTGCCACTTTAGACGCTCCGGTTTTTTCCATCACCTGAGCAAAACAGTCATAGCGGGCATTTCTTCCCGCCTCCTCCGGCGTAAGTCCCTGCTCCCCGGCCATCTTCGGAACATCAACAAAAAACACATGCAAAGGAACCCCTTTTTCCTCACACAATGCTTTGACAAATTCCTCATCTCTTTTTGCACTGTCTCTCATGCCATGATTCACATGAACCGCCTCGATATCAAACCCAAGTTCCCCGCGAAGTTGCAGCAGCATCAAAAAAAGACATACAGAATCTGCTCCTCCGGATAAGCCGACGAGGATTTTTTCCCCTGCATTTATCATATGAAATTTTTTAACATACGCAGATACGCTCTTAATTTCTTTTTTGCCCATAGTCACAATATATCGTTTTTACCTTCAAAATGCAACCGGCAAGCCCCCTTTTTCACATATACCGACAGCCAAAACCGTCATATCATCGCGAATCGTCCCGCCGCCTGCGCGTATCGCCATCTGCAAGATATTTGCCGTCAAATCCGGAAGACTCATCCCGAGAAGTCCCGTTATGTACGATTCAAAAAATTCCATATTGTCATAAAAAAGATCCATCACTCCATCCGATGCAAGCAAAATAATATCCTGCTCCTGCAAAAACACAGTCTCTCTATACCCTTCCACTCGCGGATCAAGTCCAAGAGAAAGCCTGTCCGCTGCAATCTCGCGCATTTTCTTTTTTCTTATCAAAAAGGAAGGAGCACTTCCGTTTTTATAAAAAGTACATTCCCCCGTATACTGATTTATTTCTATCATATCCAGCGACACACTTCTCTCTCCGTCATACTGCACATATAAGAGTTCGTCACAAACACGTATACAACTTCGCACAGAAAGCCCCGACTCAATATGTCTTTCCACAAATGTCAATAAGTTTTCACTGTCCCTGCACGCTTCCGCACCGCTCCCCATACCATCTGCGATGGCCGCCAGATACGTCCCCTCACCGAACTCACGCATAATATAGTTATCTCCCGAAACTTCTTCGCTTTCTTTTGTTACCTTCGCAAAGCCGCCATATACCCGAAACCTGGTCTCTTCATAAAAGCAAAGCATAACCCACTCATCACGCACGTAATTTGCTCCGTCTGTCGCCGGTAACATAGAAATCCCTACAATTTCAGAAATCAATTCTGCAATATCAAAAACTTCAAAATATGTATTTTTTTGCGTTTTCGCCATCATCCCGATTTCCGTAAATCCGTTTCTGTTTTCTTTACGATAATATTCTTTCACATAGATACCCGAGGCAGAAAGTTCCTTTACAATTTTCTTCTCTTGTTTTCCCGCAATCATGGTATCTACAAACGGGGTATTTACAATATCCGACAGTTGCCTTGATGCATGCATCACAAAATCGGCAAACACCTTCCGCTGTTCCCGCATTCTGTGCCCGGCAAACAAATCTGCACGGCTGGCATACATTTCTTCCTTCTCTTTTTGCGGCAGATACACTTCGGCTAAATCATCAAGCAAATGTGCATATTCACACATACGGTTTTTTGTAATTTCTTCCATACCCTTTACTCCTTGTCTCTTATTCAAACTCAAGTATAACGAATATGTCTTACAGAATTTGTCAAAGTAAGGAACCCTCACTTCAAAAATTACGACAAAAAAATAAAGTATATCTGCTTCCGTTTTGCAAATATACTTTATTTTTGAAGTTTAAATAAAATTTCGTCGCTATGCACCAAACCCAATTTGTCCTGTGCCACTTCTTCTACATAGGAGTCGGTTTGTACATATTTTCTTAATTCTTCCAGCTCTTTCGCTCTTTCCTCCTCCTCTTGAATCTGCATCTGAAGTTCTGCCTTCTGCATAGCATACACATCTTGCTTCTTGCGCAAATCACTTCCCGCAATCGTTACAAGAACAGCCAAAACAACTAATACAACGAGAATGAGGGCAAAATCGAACCGGCTTTGCTTCTTATTACGACGCCTCACCTTTTTCATGCGTATCCCTCTCTCTTCTATTTTTGCGTTTACATAAAACAATTTTAAACCCTTTTATGTTGCCCGTCAACTTCTTTTTGCTTCGCCTCACGCAGCTCTTTAACATCCGAAAACCCTTGAAAAATGCAGTTTTTACAACTTTTAGTGGGACTGATAATGCGCGTACCACAATATCTAGTATACGCCCCAAAATCGTTGACATAAAATTTACCAAAAAATCCCCAAAAATTTTTTTATAAAACAGCATCCCGAGAAACAATCCAAAGACAGCAAACCACCTGACAGTACCATTATTCAAGTAATAAAGAAGCAAAAAGAGAATTACGGACACAATTATCCAAAATACAATATCCTCAAACGCAACTGCAATATACGGATGCCGTATCAGATTACGGAGAATACGTAAAAGGTCATATATCATCGTAATTGCGATACCGGTCACAAAACAATATAACCAGAAAATGCTCTCATTTATAATCTCCGGACTCATTATTTAAACAATCTTCCCAGCAAAGATTCTCCTTTTCCTCCGTAGCCCGCCACGTCGGAATATGTGAGGGAATCAATTTTCCCTTCGATATCCACTTCACCTTTCTCAAGCGTCAATCGGTTCACATGCAAATCGCTCCCCTTAATCATCAACATTCCCTGGTCTGTTTCCAAAAGTATTTCCGACAAATCAAAGGACAACACATCGCAAACACCGCTTACCAAACATGTCCTTCTGTTCGTAAGCATAAATTTGTGTGACCTTTGCTTTACATTCATTGTTTCATCCATGACTTCTCCTCCCTCCGTCCATCTAAATATATGAACGTTTCCGGAAAAGTATGCCATAAATTATAAATAACGGAACATCTCTTTCGCTTCTTCTTTTCGGACAGTTTCCTGAACAGTTAAGACCTCCACCTTTACATCTTTGTTTCCGAAATTAATGGTAATCGTGTCTCCGACCTTTACTTCCGTTCCCGCCTTTGCCACCTTGTCATTAATCATGACACGGCCCGCATCACACGCCTCATTTGCCACGGTACGTCTTTTAATCAAACGTGACACTTTCAAATATTTATCCAGTCTCATAACATATCCTTTCTACAACAAAAAACCAAGTAAAAAAGCTGTAACACAAATCTGTGTTACAGCCTTTCCGTTCATTCCTTAAGATTAAGCGTTTACTAAATCTTTTAAAGCTTTACCAGCTTTGAATTTAGGTGCTTTAGAAGCAGCGATTTTCATCGGTGCACCACTCTGTGGATTTCTTCCTTCTCTAGCTGCTCTTTCAGAAACTTCGGATGTACCAAAACCAACTAACTGGATTTTGCCACCTTTCTTTAATTCTTCAGATACTACATCTGTGAAAGCTTTTAATGCGCTTTCTGCATCCTTTTTAGATAATCCTGCCTGATCAGCCATAGCTGCAACTAATTCTGCTTTGTTCATTTGAACTTCCTCCTCTTACTGAGTATTTTGTTTTATTATCGTTTTCCTCTACTGGAAAACGCCTAATAATATTTATATCCCTTTTTACCTTCATTGTCAAGGAAAAAAAGGCATTTTTACGGCTTTTTTCCGTATTTCTCCATTTAGTCTTTTTCCTTCTCCTCTTTGCTGTCACTTTCCTCTTTTTCAAGACTGGAGAAAGAGTAGCGTACATCCTTCTCGGAATCATCTACTTCCAGAGAATAACTTCTGGTCTTATAACCGCTCCTTCGGACAGAAACTGTGTATGTTCCGCGTTTTTTCGGAAAACTTGTCGGTATCTTACCGATATACTTTCCGTCCACATAAAGTTCTGCTCCCTCCGGCGCATCGATATAAACCTTATATTCATCCGCATCTGTCGGAGAAATCGCAGAATTTCCGCTTACAGTTTCATCGTCCTTCAAATCCTCTGTTTCCTCTTTATCGTCGGAAGTATCATCCTTTTCTTTTTCCTGTTCCATATTAATACTGATATTTGCCATCTCCTGTCCGATTTTAATATATCGGGCAAGCGTACTGTATCCCGGCTTAGACACTTCGATATGATGAATTCCGTAGGAAAGATTTACCACTCCGCTGTAATCTGTCTGCTTTCCGTCAATCTTTAAGACTGCATCCGACGGAAGAATTGTGAAAATAATTCCTCCGATTTTCCCTGTCGTATCTTCTTCTTTTATCAAATCTCCGACGTCTACCTGTGTCTCTTCGTTTGCTTTTACATCTACCGTCTTAGTCCCTGCATTTCCCTTATGCGAAATGTACATATCATAAGAACCTGCCGGAATCAAAAGAAGCATGTCCTTCTCAACTTTCCGGATAATAGACTGTCCGAACTCAACCCAGCCGCCCTCAAAATGCTGTGCATTCACAAGACGTACATATCCGTGTCCGTTTGAAATCGTGATACTCCGGATTGTCCTGTCATCACTCGCAATCCGCAGCGTATCCACGTCGTTAATATCCATAAGCGTAAAAACTTCACCCTCTGACAAAACCGGGGCCGATGCGTCGATAGCATATTGTTCTCCGTTCATCTCAAATGTACGGGCCGTACGGTTCATTTTAAAATTCGTAACCTGCTCCGTAACAGTCACCGAACCGTCCATCCAGATATTTTTCGCCTTTTTCTCATCCTTAATAAAGCTCACTTCCACAATATCACCGGCCTGAAGTTGTCCGATGACAAGTTCTTCCCCGTAACGGCTTTTGATTCCGGTCGCATTGTCATAAGTAAGTGTATAACTCTTGGCAACTGTCGTATTATAAAATGTAATTCTATGTTTCGCTTCATCTATTTTCTGCACAACTGCCCGGTCCAGCGAATCTGCAAGACGGAGACTTTCCTCCGGCTCAAACACAATCTCCGGCTGAGGCATCTGTACCGCCTCTTTGGCCGGATCTGAGCATCCGCATACACATAATAAAACAGCGCAGAAAATAAAGAACCGCATAAACCTATTTCTCATATGCGTCTTCCTTTCTGCGCTAAGTATAGCATACCCTATCTACATGTTTCCAGCCATTTATTTAAAAACAGATGTCTTTTCTCCTCCTTTAGTTCAAATGCTGCAAGCTTTTCCTGCTGCCTGCGGGACGGAATGGATTTTCTCCGATTCAAGTATCCGTTTGCAATTTTCCAAAATTTTTCCGGATAAAGAAATCTGGCATATAGATATATCTTTTCTTCCTTTTCCAAAGGCAATACCGTTTCATACGCCGCAAGCATTTTCAGTGCCAACTCATAAGACCAATCATTTTTCTCTAAAATTTTCCGCATAAACAAATATACATCCTTCGCCTGTAAATGAGCTCCCATTTTTTCAAAGTTAATAAAAGTGACTCCTTCACCTGTAAACAGCACATTGTGGTGTGTACAATCTCCATGTACCATCATCCGCTCTTCCTGTTGCTTCTTCCCAAGCCTCTCAAGACAGCTTCTGTCCAGAAACGAATATGCCAGCGCCGCCTGCTCAAGATATCTTTCATACGCACCGAGAAACATAAGCTCGAATTCTTCTTTATGCGGACTCTTCCTTATAAAGTTACGCGTACGTATCAGCTCCGCCGTTCTCCTGTCAAAATCTTCCTGAAGGTTATCACTTTTCCCCAGTTCCTCCGGAAAATCAATCTTTCGCAAAGCTATATGTAAATGCGCCAGCGCTCTTGCAGCCTTCTCACAGGCCTCGGCATCAAACACACTGCACTCCTGCCCTTCTATATAATGTTTTACAATATATCTTTTCCCTTCGTAATCGACACAAAATAGTTCCCCTTCTGTTGTGCGAACCAGCAAATCTAACGGTCCGTCAAACCTCTCTGACGCCTTTTGCAACAACATTTCTTCTACAAGGAGATTTTCCGTCGGACCATGGTACTCAACAAGCGAAACCATCCCTTTTTCTGTTTCTGCAATAATTGCGCCCCTTCCTTTTCTTGTATTCTGTATTGTCAAATCATAATTTTCAAACAATGCAACCGCTCTGTCATTCATAAAAAAACCCCTTCATAAGAATGTCTTATTTATCTTATGAAGGGTTCTTTTAAAAAATGTCTTTTGTTACGAGGAAAAGAAGCGTTTCTTTTTTGTTTTTCTTCGGATCCTCAATAACGATATCAAGCAGTTTGTTCAGCATTTTACCGATTTCCGGACCCGGCTTCATTCCGAGCGTAATTAAGTCCTGCCCGGTGACTGCTAAATCCTTCAACTGAAAACACTCTCCCTCTGCTTTTATCTGTTCATATATTTCCTTAGACTTTTCAATTTCTTCCAGCTTTTCCGCTCTCTTATAGGAACTCTGGGCCATCGTATCCGCTTTTTTTACCTCTAAAAGAAGAAGAAACAGTGGCTCTCCGATTTTATTCAGTGCACGGCGCACACCTTTTTTATCCGTTTGTATCTTGTAATCATGCCAATATGTCAATTTCGACACAGTATAAAGCGTATCATTATCAAATTTCAATTTTTTCAACGCTCTCTCGGCATATTTTTGAGACTGCGTCGCATGTCCGTGGAAATGGTCTATTCCCTGCTCGTCCGTTGTCTTTGTATCCGTTTTTCCCATATCATGAAACAACATCGTCAAACGCAAAACCTTGTCTGCACGGATTTCTTCCATGGCTTTTATCGTGTGCTCTCCGACGCTATAACAATGATGCGGATTGTTCTGCTGCGTCTCCATCATGCGGTCAAATTGCGGTAGGATTACCTTTGTAATACCGGTTTCATAAAGAAGTCTCATATGCTCCGGATGGTTTGAAACTACAAGCTTCACCAATTCGACCTGTATACGCTCTGCACTGATTTTCTTAAGCGTATCCGCCATTTCACGTATTGCACTTTTTGTATTTTCTTCTATTTCATATCCGAGTTGGGCCGCAAACCGGACCGCACGCATCATACGAAGAGCATCTTCCGTAAAACGTTCCTTCGGATTACCGACTGCGCGCACAATACCGTTTTCTAAATCCTGTACACCGCCGAATACATCAACAATTCCGTCTTTTTCATTGTAAGCCATCGCATTAATTGTAAAATCACGACGTTTCAAATCTTCAACCAAATCACGCGTAAACGTCACCGATTTCGGATGGCGGCTGTCTTCATACTCTCCGTCTACGCGATATGTCGTCACTTCATACCCGACATGATGCATCATGACTGTCACGGTTCCGTGCTGCAATCCCGTATCAATGGTATAAGAAAAAAGCTCTTTTACCTGCTGCGGTAAAGCACTCGTCGTAATATCCCAGTCACTCGGTTCCCGTCCGAGAATACTGTCCCTGACACATCCGCCGACTGCATAAGCCTCATACCCGGCCTCTTCCAATATTCGAATGATATTTGCTACATCTACCGGTAATTTAATCATAGACATTCCTTTCTTTTTTATTACGAATAAAAGAGAACATACACAAGGATGAACACGGCAAGATATGCCACATTCATTGCCGTAAAATACAGCATGTATTTCCCTCTTTCTTTCGGGTAAGCTTTGGCAAACACTTTATAGGAAATCAAACTTGCCATAGAGGCAATCAGTGTTCCGAGTCCGCCCACATTCACTCCCAAAAGGAGCGCATGCAAATCTGTTGTAAAGCCGGAAAGCAGGAGCGCTGCGGGAACATTGCTGATAACCTGGCTTGTAAGAATTGCCACAACAAACTCTCTTCCCTGCATCATTCGTTCCAAAAACGTTGCGATACTCTGTATATTTCCCATGTTTCCGACAAAAATGAAAAATCCGCAAAACGTAAATAACAAACAGTAATCTACCGTTCTTAATGCTTTTCTGTCCATCACTAAAGTTACCGGAATGGTAATCATCAGTGCTGTCCCAAAAGATATAATGTCTGCAACAACAAGAATACTTACAAAAAACAAAACAATGTAAACGCCCGTCAGAATCATTCTCTTTTTTGTCCAATATTGAATTGCCGGAAAAGAAATGCTGTCCATCTTCTCCCCTTTGGTTATCCATAGACAACTTAGCACCAGCAGCAGAAATGCCCCTGCACACGGCAATATCATAATCCCCAAAAATTCAGGAAGTGAATATCCGGCCAAATCATACAAATATAAATTCTGCGGATTTCCGATCGGCGTCAACATACTTCCGAGATTTGCTGCAACAGTCTGTAAAACAACGACTGCTATCATCTTTTTCTCTTTTCCCGCCATCTTTAACACTTCGATTGCGAACGGGACAAACGTAATAAGTGCCACGTCGTTTGTAATAAACATAGAACTGAAAAAGCACAAAAAAACGAGTATAAATACAAGCTGCGAAAATGATGTTACCTTTCGCATCAACATTCCCGCAATCGATGAGAATACCCCAAGGCCTTTTAATCCTTCCATAACAATCATCAGACACAGCAAAATCGACAACACATGCCAATTAATATACTCTGCATACGCAGGGGAAGGCACCACAAAAAACATGGAAATCACCGCCAAAACCAACGCAACAGTGAGCACCACTTCTGCCTTTATAAAATCAACTATTTTTTTCATAAACTCCTCAAATCTCTATTCCTCGAAATAAGCATCAATTCCGTTTGCAATACCTTCTGCAATCTTCATCTGGTAATCCGGATTTGCCATATTCGTATCTTCCGTCGGATTCGTCATATATCCCATCTCAACAATTGTTACCGGAACCTGACACCAGTTGATTCCGCTCATGCTGTCTGTCTCCCACACATACTGTTTCTTACATCCGGTTGATGCCACCATGCAATCAAGTACACAGTCGGAAAGTTTACGGCTCTTTTCATAAATTGCCGGTGTATAAGGATTGGACGATGTCGGGCAAATCGTCATCGCACCGTTGACACTTGTATCCTCACTTCCGTTTGCATGAATACGCACAAAAGCCTCAGCACCTGCATTATTTGCAACTGCAGCCCTCTCACTGTTACTCATATTTACGTCATTTGTCTCGCGCGTCATAATTACCTGATAACCACGGCTAACCAATATATCACGCAACTTCAAGCTAACCTGAAGATTCAATTCATACTCGGCAAGTCCTGTTGTACGGCCGCTTGTTCCGCCTGTCACTTTTGCCTTTGTCTCACTTGCACCCGGTCCGATTGGTTCTTTCTCACTGTTTCCATGTGTCTGATGCCCCGGATCAATCGCCACAAGATGTCCGCCGGTCGTCACCTGCTGTTCCGAAGGCTGTGCCGATTCTTCTGATGTCGGTTCTTCCGGAGTTGCTTCTTCTGTCGTTTCTTCTGTCGTTTCTTCCACAGTTTCCTCTTGCGGATTCTCTGCCACTTCTTCTGATGCCGGATTTTCTAATTCCGTCGTAACCCCCGCAGCAAAGTCATCATCCGTCGGAATCTCTTCCGGAACAATTTCCGGCTGCGTCTGTGTTTCTTCCACAACTGTCTCTTCAACTTGTGTTTCCGCAACCGCCTCCTCAGACGCATTTCCGCATCCGATACAGCCGAGCATCAAACAAATGCAAACTGTTATAATTGCAAAGTATTTCCATTTTCTTTTAACCATTTCCTACACTCCTTATAATCAGGCATGAGCTCTTCTACCAACTTCCAAAAACGCGGCGAATGATTCATTTCCTTTAAATGACACACTTCATGTACTACAACATAATCCAAAACCGCCGGCGGTGCAAGCATTAGTTTCCAATTGAAAGACAAAGTTCCTTTGCTGCTGCAACTCCCCCATCTGGTTTTCTGCTCTGCTATACGGATTCTTTCATAAGAAACATCGAGCTGCTTTGCATAATAATCTGCACGCTTCGGAATATATTCCTTTGCCGCTTCGCGGTATCTTTTTTCAAGTCCCGCCCGCTGCTGTGGCGTATAATCACTCCCGCTTTGCGCTTCCCGTTCCTGTTTTCTTCTTTTTTGCAAGTCAACCTTCTCAAAAATCCATTCCTGCTTGTCCCTGACAAGTTTTCTTGCGACTGTCATACTTCCGCGCAGAGGGATACGCACCGAAACCTGAGCCTGCTCATCAACTACTATCCCGTAGCTTTTCCTTTTTGAACGGACGACCGTGCAATTCAGACTCTGCTTCCCGTCGCTGCTTTGAAGAAAAATCTCCTCTTTTCCTTTCAGCAGACTCATAATACCTTTTCTCCTGTCATGCGTCTTTGCATCTCATCATACTGACGATACATTTTTTGTACACCGTTTTCAAGCAGATAATAATGCATAATGTAAGGAATAAGCAATACCAAAATTGCCGCAAAAAGCAAAAGAAGTCCCGGCTGAAAATTCATAACAAGCGCCACAAAGATCATAAATCCAAAGATAGCAAACGCTAACGTCACAAGCAGATGCACCAGTCTTTCATGCATAAAAAAATCGATTTGAATGAGGTGCTGCTTTATGAGCGTTTCATAATCTTGTTTGCCATCTTTTTCATCTTCTGCAAGCAGCTTGTCTATGTAGTCCATATAATTGATAATTCTCTTTTTCACCGAACTCCTCCTAATTCACTCTCTCAAGAAAAGGGCAGTCCACCCCAAAAGTGTCTGCCCTGCTCTTTTTAATCCTAAAAACTATTTCACCAAACGAACTGTCTCTCTTGCGATTGCAAGTTCTTCGTTTGTCGGAACAACCCACACCTGTGTCTTGCTGTCCTCTGTCGAAATACGAATTTCCTCTCCGCGCTCGCTGTTTGCCTGCGCATCAATTGTTACTCCGAGGTAACCAAGATATTCGCAAACTGTAGAACGTGCTACTATATTATTTTCTCCGACACCGGCTGTAAATGCGATGACATCAACACCGTTCATAGCTGCCACATAGGCTCCGACATATTTTGCCACGCGATATCCCCATGTTTCAAGTGCTGCTGCCGCTTTTTCATTTCCGGAATCTGCTGCATCCGCCAAGTCACGGAAGTCACTGGAAAGTCCGTCCGAAAGTCCGAGCACACCTGATTTTTTATTACAGATATCAATGATCTCCTGTACTGTTTTTCCTTCTTTTTCAGCAAGGAAGCTTACAATCGCCGGATCAATATCGCCGGAACGTGTTCCCATGATAAGTCCCTCAAGCGGAGTAAGACCCATGGAAGTATCTACGCACTTGCCATTCTTTACTGCAGAAACAGAAGCTCCGTTTCCGAGGTGACAAACGATGATTTTAAGCTCTTCACGTTTTTTCCCTAAAAGCTCTGCCACACGGTTGCTTACGAAATCATGGCTTGTACCGTGGAAGCCGTAACGTCTCACTTTATGTTTTTCATAATATTCATACGGAAGTCCGTATAAATATGCTTTCTTTGGCATTGTCTGATGGAATGCTGTATCAAATACTGCTACCATAGGGACACTTGGCATAATCTCCTTGCAGGAATTGATACCGATCAGGTTCGCCGGATTGTGAAGCGGCGCCAGGTCGTTACATTTCTCAATTGCAGCAATTACTTCGTCGTCGATAATTACGCTGCTTGCAAAATTTTCTCCGCCGTGCACGATTCTGTGTCCGACAGCTCCGATTTCATCGAGTGATTTCACAACACCGACTTGTGGATCTGTCAATTTGTCGATAACTGCCGCCACAGCTTTTGTGTGATCCGGCATATCAATCTCTGTCTTTACTTTGTCGCCTTCTCCTGCCTGATGCGTAATCGCACTTCCTACGATTCCGATACGCTCACAAAGTCCTTTTGCAAGAACTTCTTCACTCTCACTGTTGATGAGCTGGTATTTCAAAGAAGAACTTCCGCAGTTAATCACTAAAATATTCATATATAATACCTTCTTTCATTTTTCATTGTTTGTTTCTAACTGCTATTTTATACGAAAAACCCCGCGTCTGCAACAGACGCGGGGAGAAAATGTTATTTCTTTTTCATCTTAACCGTGGACTTTTGACCTTTCTTCCTGAACAGTTTCTTGTATGCTTTCAGTTTTTTCTTCGGTACCTTTATCACGGCTTTCTTGTGAATACCTTTAAGTGCATTCTTTCCGACTTTCTTAAGTTTTGTCGAATTAATCTTAATGGTCTTAAGTTTCTTACAGTTATAGAATGCCTTTGATCCAATTGAAGTTACACCGCTGCCGATTGTCACGGTCGTCAGCTTCTTCGCCCCGTAGAACGCATTGTTACCGATGGTCTTGACATTGTTGCCGACCACAACTGACTTAGCCTTCTTATTGTTCTTGAATGCATTCTTTCCGATGCTTGTTACTTTGAAGGTATAACCCTTAATCTTCACGGTCTTCGGAATGGTTACCTTTGACTTCTTCGAAGTTACTTTATAAACTTCTACCGTTCCGTTCTTCGCTGCGGATTTTGTTACCTTGTAAGTAATTCCGCCGATGCTTGCCTTCGTGTTCTTCTTCGGAACAGCCGGTTTTGGCGGCGTTGTCGGCGTTGTAATTACCGGAAGTTTTTCGTACTTGGCGGTGAGGGTCATGTTTCTTGTCACTTTTGTCTTCTCGGCAACTTTTGTATTTCCTTCATACCATCCGAGGAACTTGTAACCTTTTACAGACGGTGCTGTCGGGAAGATAAGTTCCTTTCCTTCATATACGTACTTCTTAACTTTCTCATATCCTTTCATTGCATAATCAAAGGTAATTCTGTATGATTTTGTCTTATTATGTTTTGCCATGAAAACGTATGCTTCATCATTTTCAAGCGACTGTTGCTGGCTTTCTGTTTCAACCTTTACTGCAATGTAACATGACTGCGTTCCGTTATAATCCTTTTCGGAAAGAACATAAGTCTCTACTGCTTTTTCGCTGTAATCAAGTTCTGAGAATTCTCTTTCAGCAAGAACCTTTCCGCTTGTTCTGTTATAGAATACAAGTTTTCCGCCCGCCGGCTCAATACCGAGGTTTTCTACAGTTGCTTCCACTTCGTATCCGTCGCCGTTTACGAAAGTCGCTGCACTTACACATAAATCAGCAAGTCCGAGTGTAATCTCTGTTTCATCGCTGCTGTTTCCGCATACTACTTGCACTTTATAGTTAGCAGCTGCTAACGTATATGGAAGCTCAAGTTCAACTATTTCTGTCTCTTTGCTTCCTGCTTTCACGCCTTTTTTAGCTTTCACATTCACAACTTCTTTATCATTTTCATTCAAAATAATGATAGATGTTGCGTCAGCTTCTGCTGTACTAAGACCTGTGTTTGCAATCTCAACATTCAGTTTTACGTTGCCTCCAGGCACTACTTCTGCGCTATCATACGTCACGTTTTCAATCGTCACAACAGGTGTCTTTCCTACCTTCATGCAACAAAGATCCGTACTTGCACTGATATCTCCGTCTCTTACTGATGCTGCAGTTTTATTAAATGCAAGTATCAGCTGCTCTCCGCAATACGCACCGGAAACACCTTCCAGATAGTCATTTTGTTCTGTAACAGGCTGTACATTACCCCAAACATCATTTTCTACGTCATAATCTGCCAGATATACCTGTGCTTTCCCGTCTACTGTTGCTGTATACAAGATAGTTCCGTGACCGTTCGGATCACTGACATAACTGTAACCGGTAGATACCAGTGGCATTTCGTCAAAGAGAACTTTTTTATCTATAGCGTTCTGTGTATATTTCACAGCTCCGCCTTCGTACCACAAGAGAGACTCTGTGTCACCGACATATCCAAACTGAACATTCGATACACTACCCATAGAACTTGCCTGCTTACTGCTTAAGTTAAGCATTGTTGAGGCACCGCCGCTCATGTAAGCTGCATACGGAGCAGTTCCGAGTTCTCCTGCATCCATACTGTCAATTTTACCAAGTCCTTCTGCAGCCACACTTTCTGTCCAGCTTCCGCCGTTATAAACAGCAACCTTCACCGTATTAGTTCCGGTTTCAGCAAAAATATCATCTTCGCTGTTTTCAACCCATGTTGCGTAAATCTGACCGTTTGCTTCACTAATCTGCGGTCTTGATTCATAAATCTCATTCTCAGTAATTGTTCCGAGCATCGTAAAACTCTGTGACTGTCCGTCGTATTTCGCTGCTTTCAATTCCACAGAATCTGCGATAGTCTGAAGCGTTGCCGTATCTTCTAACGCTGTTTTTGACTCCTGCCAGATGACATAGAGTTCGTCACCGCACTCATATACGTCATATTCATACTGGCCGACATTTGCTGCTGACAAATACGCAGGTGCACTGAACACACCATCTTTATAAACGGAGTAAGCCAGTTTGCTTGCATTTGCAACATTCTGAGACAAATCTTCCGTGTTATAGAACAGAATTGTTGTATCTCCTGCTGTCGCAATCTGCGGCGCCTGACCATTGTAGGCTGCGCCCTGAAGGAGCTGAATTTCATTCGTTTCTTCCGTAATGCCTCCGCCAAGCCATGCTGTTCTCGCGGATGTATCGCCACGCTCTGCAATGTAGTAATTTGACAAATCTTCTATTGCTGCAGCAAGCTGTTCATTCGTCATACCCCTTGTACCTATCAATGCATGGGCTTCTGCTGCCGCCGCTGCCTTTTCTCTGTCATAAATAATATACGTACCTGACAATACTGTAAAATCTGCCTGCATACATAATAATTTTGCTCTCAGACCTATTTCACCGGATATACTTACCTGATCCAACGTTGTCTTCGGTAAAATGGATGCATCGAGTCCGACACTTCCTGCTCCGTAAATACCTGCAGATGCAACGGATGCAACTCCGATTCCCGCATATACATCAAGTCCTGCTTCAATGGCAAGTTTTAAAGCTCCGCTCAATGTCTGCTCTGCTTCTTCGGTTAAATCAAGTGTAAGACTTCCTGTTGCCGAAATGGAACCACTTACTTCAATGGCAACCACTACCGGGAACGTAATCGGAAGCTGCTGCTCCCATTCACCGGTAATTCCGGCTGAAACTACCAACTCTCCGGTAAACTTCGTCGAATCATAATTTCCTTCCAATGAACCTCCAAAACCAAGATCAATCTTAAGTTTATCCGGTATCAACGGAATTTCATATGAACAAGCATCAATGGAAACTTTGCATCCTTCGGATGTATATTCCAGATCATAAGGAAGTTCTAATCCTTCTAAATCAAAGTTAAACGTCATTCCGGCAAGAAGCGGAACTCCTTCTCCAATCGTAAATGATATACCGCCGCTTGCAAGACTGAGTTCAAAGTCCGGAGCCAATGTCGGCTGCACAAACACATGGAGATAATCCTTCGTAATCAATTTTTCATTTGCATCATATGCTTCCAGATAAATCGCTTCATAATCCGAGAAATCTGTATACTTCATGTGGAATTTTCCGTCTGTTGATGACGCAATTACTTCTTCACCCTGAATTAAGTCATATCGTTTTGCAACATTCTTCGCTGCATCAAGTGTATTACACTGGATATCCACATAAGTGAAAAGATCATTTGCATTTAAGTCTTTGAATAATGTATACGTCTCAGTCAATACATCCACAACATCTTTTTCATATTTATTATGCTGTTTTGTCAACATGACTGTCTCATAGAGAATACAATCCACACGAACCTTAAGCAGATAATTTACCTCTTTTTCTCCTGCAAATACTGTTAAGTAAAGATATCCTTCTCTCTTAATATCCAAACCGTTTAAGGAAAGTGTAAGCGTTGTAGAACCACAGTTACCTTCCAACAACTCTCTTTCCGTGCCCGGTTCACCTTCTTCATATCCTTCCGCCACGGAACCTTCCATATAAAGTTCATACTTATCAATCGCTTCCGTGAAACAGAAACTGAGGGAACGTTCTTTGTCCTCTACACGGTTAATGGTTCTTGTTGTATTTAAAATACTCTTTCCGTCAAGAGACGCTGCGGTGATTCCGATTTCTTTATCCGCGTACGGATTCGAGTCATCATCCTCTTCTTCCTCCTCGTCATCCTGCGACTCACCTTCTCGATACAATTTGATTGTATCCGTATATGTTCTGCTGTCGATTGTATACGCACCGTTGTTGTAAAGCAGATAATCCGGATGCTCTATAACTAAACGGAACGCACGGCCATCGTCTTGATTTACTTCCAGACGTGCAGTTCCTCTGCTGTTTGTAATTGCCTGACACTGTTTACCACCGGCTGCAAGCGTTACGATTGCACCTTTGACTCTTCCGCCCTGTTTGTTCGTTACACGAATCACATAATCTTCGGAAGCACCACTTACAAATCCGTCATCCGTAAACGTATTGTCCTCATAAGGCGATACTTCAAGCGGACTATCAGCGCTGATTGTTGTTTTGACCGGTGCATTAAACGGAAGCAAGGTACCCTTAAAGTCAGCACTCAAGTCATAACTTCCTGCCTTATCCGCTCTTACATACCAATGCGTTTCTGCCGTCTGTTTTGCTGCAAGTGTACCCATCTCTTTTGTCAGACTCTGCGGAGTACTGATCTTAAGAAGGGACATGCCCGCCGGCATATTTAACGTTGCTGTAGAATTAATAATGTCGAATCCATAACCCTCATCTGCATTATTGGTTACCTGCAGACAAATATCGTACATCTTCTTAAGGAATGATACGCTTCGATATACAGTAACTACTTTCTGTCCTTCCACTTCTGTCAGTCCCACGTAGTAGTCACCGCCTCCGCCATATCCGCCTCCGCTTCCGGAACCGCTCGAAACCTTCGTTACCTGATTTGGTTTAAGCACTACAGACTGTGTCTGTTTTTCCGGAGTACCCGGTATCGTATAGGTCATAGTATATGTATATGTATACCAGTTGTTCGGATCCTGAAGATCTACTCCGAGTTCCTGAATCTGCTCAAGCGTCAATCTGGTTGCTGTAAGCTTACCTGTAACCAGTTCTCCTTTTTCAAGAACAAGTATTTCTTCTTTTTCATCGCCGTTTGCCACGTCAATTTCAAACTGTTTCGGCATAAAGCCTTCTTTGTAAGCGTCCACATAATATTTTCCTTTCGGAAGAACTACTGTCAGCTCACCATATTCATCTGCATTATAATAATCTTTTTCGCCGAGTTCACTCTCGATATAAACATAAGAATATCCGAGCGAATAATTATTACCATTCTGCTGCGAAACAATCTTAAATGTTACTTCTGCTGAAATTCTGGAACGTACACGGACTGTAAACGCACTTGTATCCGTATTTCCGGATGTATCCGTTACCGTCAGCTTACCGTAATAGGTTCCCATCGCGTTGTATCTGTATCTTGCTTTCGCTCCATATACAACATCTCCGTTACCCATTTCCCACTTGTACTCTGCAATTTTTACATTGTCATGCGATGCTGTAGCATCCAGCATAACGTCACTGCCCATACGAACAGAATATGTTTCGCTTGTTACTGCTACCGGCGCTTCTTTGTCTTCATCCGTCGGCGTCACTTCACATGCGTTCGTTTCACTATAATTACCCGACTTATCATACACACGCAATTTATATACGTATTTTCTGTTGCCTAAAAGACCTGTATCCTCATACGTATTTTCTGCTGTTTCACCAAGCAGCGTAAATGTATCATCTCCGCCGAGTTTACGATAAACTTCATAGTGAGAGAAATCTTCCTCTTCATTCATATTCCATGAAAGTTTTGCTCCAAAACCAATCGCATCTCCTATAAGAATCGGCGCAAACGGAGCCGCAGTATCTACCACATAAGTAACAACAAAGGAACTGCTTATATTATTTTCATAATCCGTTGCAGTAATTCTTACGTCATATTCTTTGTTGTCGAATTTTGAGACATCCCAAACTACGCTCGGATAACCTGTAGTTGCTGCAACAGTAACATCTCCGAGTTCTGTCCAAATATCTTCCGCACTATCCTTAGGTTTGTACTCAAATACCACATTTCTGATGGATACATTATCTGTTACAACTGCTGTAATCTCTGTTTTTCCGGAAATCGTATCCTTATCTGCAGGCGTTACTGCGTGAATTACCGGAGCCACATCGTCAACAAGACTTTGTGCTACTACTTCGAGTGAATATTCTCCGACATTTCCGGCCATATCGACTGCATTTACCTTATAAGTATAAGCCACGCCAGGCGTTGCCGTTGTATCATAGTACAGGTTTGTTCCAAGTCCGCCGGCAATCATACTGTAGTTACCTACTTCTTCCTCTGCACGGTATACACGGAACTCTCTTAAATCTGTTTCTGTTGCTTTATCCCAACCAATCACATTGTATCCGCTGACACCTTCTGCTTTCACACCTGTCACTTTAGAAGGAGCAGTTCTGTCTACATAGAAGCAATTTTCGATTGGCTGACCGTTCACATTACTTACATTTCCAGCTTCGTCATATGCAAATGCCTGAATATATACTTTTCCTTCCGGAACTTCTGTCACATCAAATGTATAATTGAATGTATAGGTTCCTGCAATTACATTTGCGTTAATTGTTGTTAAATCTGTCCATGTAATATAATCTGTAGAATATTTCAACGCCAAAGACTTCACGCCGACATTGTCATTTACTGTCAATGTAAGCGGAATATTCTTGTTAAAATATTTCTCTGCCGGATAGAAGCTCTTTACAACCGGAGCCATATTATCCGGTGTTGTCGTAACTGTCACATCATCCGACGGAATACCTCTGTTACCCAAATTATCATATCCGACTACCCGGAATGTATATGCTGTATCTGTTGTAAGATTCTGAATATGCGCTCCGAGCGTTGTATTTACTTTTGCTACCTGAACATACTCAGCTCCTGTCTTGCGTTCCACAACAAAATAACTGAAATCATCTTCCGGAACATTCTCCCAGCGGAGTGTTACATAGGTCGGATATCCAAGAGCCTGCGTTACCTTGATTTTTTCAATACCGGTATTATCAATTTCTGTTTCTGCGTAGAACGGCTCAATTTCCACTTCTACACCATCCACATCAATAAATCCTGCAGATTTGTTTCCTGCTGCATCCGTCGCAACCGCTCTGAGTTTGTATTTTCCGTCCGCAAGAACAGTGGTATCAAATGTAAATGCTGCAATTCCACCTTCTCCGGCAGTTTGGTCTTCTTCCACTTTAATCCATTCTTTTGTTTCCGGATCCTGATATTCCAGACTGACTGTATGCACACCGACATTATCTGTCGCTTTAACAATCACAGCCGCCTCTTTGTTAATGCGTTTTCCGTCTGCAGAAATTTCTGTTACTTTCGGGAATTCCTCATCCGCCGTCACTTCTACAAATGCCGCCTTACTCTGCGGTCCTTCCTGTTCAAAGTTATCCACACCGGACACTTTATAATAGTAAGTTTCTCCGCAAATTACATTTGTATCTTTATAACTGTTATCTGTAACCGTTGCAATCAGTTTATATGTTCCGTCTTCTGTCGTACTACGGAATACATTATACTTCTGACAATCTCCGCTGTCAGATTCCATCCATGAAACCGTAACAACTCCATTGATAGATTTTGCTCTGACTTCTTCGGATGCATCCGGACCTTCTGTATCTACAAAATAGGAGAATGTTTCCACATCTGTATTTCCGTCTGCGTCATAAAGGGTCACTCGCATCTTGCATTCACCGTTCATAACACCGACAAAATTCCATGTACAACTTGAATAATGCAAGCTTGTATTGAGTGGCTGCTGTCCGTAAAGAACGCCGCCAATCTGCTCCCACACTTTTTCACCATCATCTGTTTCGGTCAAATATTCAAATTTAACCTTATTACCGGATGAATTACCTACATTTTTGTAATATACATTCATGGTTACGCTACTACCGCCGATATCTGTATTTTCAATCGGTGTGTAGCTTGTAATTTCAGGCATTGCAACAGAACCTTTGATACTGTCACAAAGTTCGGATTCATTGCCTGCTGCATCGAATGCCAATACTTGATATGTATAAAGATTGTCTTCTGCCACATCCGTATCTTTATAGGATGTTGTATTATCAAGAGATGCTATTTCCTCTCCGTCACGATATACTTTATATCCAGTTACCGCTACGTCATCGGAAGATGCATTCCATGTAATTGTAATAGCCGAACCGGTTTTTGTCTTTACTTTAAGTGCAGACGGAACCGAAGGCGATGTAGTATCCGGAAGCGTCGTTGCACTCATCTGCTCTGATGCTGCAGATACATTTCGCATTGCATCAAATGCGTATACTTTATATACATAAGTAGCATTCGGCTTTAATCCGCTGTCCACAAATGTTGTCTTCGACGTCGTTCCGACTTTCGTTGCTCCACGATATACTTCATAACCTGTCACGCCTTCATTATCAGAAGATGCGCTCCATGAAATAGTAATCTTTGTTGAAGCGCGGTTTGTTACTGCTAATCCTGTAACCTTTGCCGGTGCCTCATCATCTTTTGCTTCATTTACGTAATCATTGCAAAGCTGATCAATCGCTGGGCTGAATGAGTAGTTTGACATCGCCTTGTTTAATACAAGATGATTAAACTTACTTGAACCCGGTGAATTAAATCTTACGATTTGTACGTAATTGCGGTTACCTGTTCCTGCTTTTCCGGAAAGAACGGTTTTATGTTCTCCGGTTGCAAGGAAGTTGGTCGCACAATGCGTATTCTGCGTAAAGTCACCGCGAACCTCTAATGTTCCCGCTGTGAGAAGCGAAGAATGATCCTGATAAGAACTCATTGTAAAGGAACCGGCTACACAAACGTAATCTTCCGAATTTGTCATATTAAGTTTTGCACTGTCAACAAATGACATAGCTCCGGTAACGCTTAAATCGCCACCACTGATTTTGGTCTCACCATTGCTGCTTGCAGTATAATTACCTGTATTTAATGTATATCCGTTTAAATCCAGTCCTTTTTGTACCGTTAAATTTCCTACTATCGTAAGGTCATGCTTCAACACGGAAGCCGTTGTTAAAGCTAAATTTCCTCCGAATCTTTCCGCCGTAATGACATCAATCGTCGGAACATAGGTTGTGTAGGATCTTGTCATCTTACCATTCGGGTCATTCAATGACTTATTTACCGCAATGTTCGATTTTTGTGTCACTCCGCCCGAAGAAGTATTGGCTATCTCAAGACATGTAAATCCGGAATAATTAGCATCCGCAAGTGAAATATACTGCACTTGTGTACCGCTCAAAATAGTCGTATGAGTTCCGGAAGTCCGGAAGTTTTGATTACTTCCGTTTACCTGGCTGAAATTACCTTTTACTTCCAACACACCGGCAGAAAGTCGTCCGCTCATAGACTGACTTGACTGCATGATAAAGTTACCGCCAACCATTACATAATCTTCTGTCTTTGTCATGGTTAAAACACCGGCACCATTTCCGTACGCAGTTATACTTCCGTCCGCATCAAACGTCAGAGACTGATATCTTAAATCTCCGTCAACCTCAAGAGAACCTCCGTTAATCACCACGTTTCCGTTTCCTACATATAAATTACCGGAAATTTTTAACGTATGTCCGTTTAAGTCAAGTGTTCCTGCTGAGATATAAACATCATCTTCAATAATGGTGTCATCTGCCAAAGTCCATCCGGTAATTCCCATATTGTTGGTATGGATCTTGACATTATTCTGTATCAGCGATCTTGCCGGAATCATAGGCGCTTCGAAATAAACACCATCATTACTCGTGTTTTTAAGTTCCAATATATTGCAGATACTGCTTGCAGAAGTAAACTTCACTGTCTGCTTACTGTCACCGCTTAAGATTACCTTATGGCTTCCTCCTGCACAGAAGTTGTCTGCATAATACGTTGTCGTCTGTGTAAAGTCACCCTTAATCTCTATGGTTCCGCTTTCATATCTGGCGTTATACGGGCTT
>JAZQDJ010000026.1:0-26696 GCA_045546735.1 Lachnospiraceae bacterium
TGACAAATGTTCAAAACTTTCTTCAAAAATAATAGGATAACAAAATTTTTTATCCTTACTCACATCCATTCTGTTGTTTTCTAATGCTGTAATCAACTGCTTTCCTCCTTATTACCGAACAAAACTTCCTGCCGAATGACAGGAAGTTTTGCAGATATCATATATGTATTATCATTTATAACTATTCATCTGCGATTAAAAACCATTATCTACAGAAGAAATATCCAACGCTCCTCCTGCCAAATAGTCCTGGAAATCGCCCGAAATATCAACACTCTCAGGAGTGATGATGAAAATATAATGAGAAATTTTCTGCAGATTACCTGACATTGCATAACAAGATCCGGAAGTAAAATCAATAATACGCTGTGCGACGTCTACATCAAGACCCTCCATGTTAAGTACTACAGTTCTGTTTGCAAGTAATGTATCTGTGATTTCTCTTGCCTCATCAACAGTTGTCGGTTTAATTACACATACTTCCATACCACTTACCCCTTTTTTAGGTTGCTGTTTCATCGGTGTTACTTTTGCTACAGGTTTTGCTTTCGGAGGCTCATCATAATATTCATCTTCCTCCGGCTGCTGTTTTGCAAAAACTTTTTTCTTAGGTTTTTCATATTCCTCATCGACATCATAATCATCAACGCCGTAATCCTCGTCGTACTCATTATCAGGATTTAATTTCAGGGAACCTACAAACTTATCTAATATCATAGTTATTCTCCTTACACATTTAATTTTTCACACTGTAATCTCTTTCGCCGAAAATTGTTGTTCCGACACGGACAAAAGTGGCACCTTCTTCAACTGCGATTATATAATCACCACTCATTCCCATTGAAAGAGAGCCCATAGATATATTATCAATGTTTTTATGCATTATGTCAACAGATAATTGTTTTAATTTTCGGAAATAATGTCGATTTTCCTCTGCGTTTTCAACGTATGGTGCAATCGTCATTAAACCCTTTACACAAATCCCCGGCAACACCGAAATATTTCTTATAAGTTCTTCTGTTTCATCTGTTTTCAATCCGAATTTTGTTTCTTCCCCGGCAACATTTACCTCAATTAAAATATTTGCAATTACGTTCTTTTTTACAGCTTCTTTGCTGATTTCTTCCGCAAGACGCAAAGAATCGACACTGTGAATCAAATATACCTTGTCCACAATATATTTCACTTTATTCCGTTGCAAATGACCAATCATATGCCACCGGATATCCTTCGGAAGCGCCTCATACTTTTCTACAAGTTCCTGCACTTTATTTTCACCGAAATCACGACAACCATGATCATACAACTCTGCAAGCATTGAGACAGGTTTTGTTTTGCTGACCGCAATTAACTGCACTTCATTTTTATCTCTTCCGATTTTATCACATGTTGATTCTATTTGTTTTTGTACATAATCATAATTCCCTGTAAGCATCTGTCCCATCACCTTTATTCATAAATAAAATCATCCGCCTCTACCATCGAGGCATCCAGTGCAATATAATCATATTCCGACAAGCCATATTGGGTATTCGACTTCACAATGGAGTATTCTTCGTTTGAATATAAAATGGTTATCGAAGTAAAATCCGCATAGCCCTTGTTGATATTATAAACGCCAATCAAAGTGCCCATCTTATTAATCTCCAATTGCTGCGAAGATTCATTTTTATAAATGCAATCACCGGATTTGAAATTTGCCGTATCCACATAATAAAACTCATCATCTGCATAATATATTTTTGCTTCCACATTTTTCTTTATTTCTTTTCCGTCATCATTGTATGTCTTTTTCAAGAACACCCCTGTTCCGCTTTTACTTGATTCTTCTTGTTTAAAATCAACCGGTATCAAGTAAAATTCTTGTTCAACAATCGCACTGTTGGGTACTTTTAAACCTTTATCCTGTCGGTAAAGAATCTCTAAATCAACATAACGATCCTCCGAAAATGTAATCATAGAATTCGTGAAATCAAGTTTTACATATGTTCCGTCAGCATTATCCAATACATTTACTTTTGCCCAGGATTTATATTGGTTTTTCAAAAACTTAACCTCTATATATTCCTCTTCCAAAAGTTCCATGGCACGGCTCTTTTCCATCGGAACCACAATTGACCAATCCTCGTTCCCGATTAATTTATAAGCTTTATCATCTGAACTTACAAGTTGATTCGCTTCAAGACGCACCTGCGTTTTTCTTTCTTCTCCGAACATTTCCGCATTTACGTCTTCCGGTTTTAACTGCTCATATCCGTCAATACCGTAGACAACAACACCGCTGACAGGTGCATACTGAAATGACACATTATTGGCTGCGCTTCCTAAAATTGCATTCATATTATCAAGCATATTGTAATTAGATAACTTCAATGCCATTCCGTCTACGCGGTTTTTAAAATCATATACACGTGCAAAATCTTTAGCACCAAAAGAATTCTGAAATTGCACAATATTATTTTGAATGTCATTCAAATCTCTGTCAGAAAACAACACTTCTTCTTCATTTGCATCCATCATTTCCGCAATTTTCCCGGAACTATCCAATGTATAAATCAAATCACCGGAAGCAACATGCTCTGATTCACGGGCAAAATAATTAATATATCCTGTCCCGTTTACCGGAAAAACCTGTTCTTCACGAATCGCAATTCCTTCATAAACATTTGGCACACTTAATGAGCCTTCTACCACTTCATAAGCAACAATGTTTTTATTGTTCAAACTCATTACAACACAAATGACAATATATATAAATATGACTCCGAATATAATCATTCCCGGGGTAATATGTATTTTCTCAGGTCTGTAATCGTTTATATTTGTAATATTATTTTTCTTTTTCCCAGCCAATGTAATTCAATCTCCTCAAAAAAAGCCTCGGACTATTATCCGAGGCCTTATTTTCACTCACATTATAAAGATACAATAACTTTTTCTTTTAATGCCTCCGGTAAATCTTCTGCATTTACGCCCACACTAAGAACAAAGTCAACTCCGAAAACTTCTCCGAATTTTTCAAGTTTATCGACAACCGGTGTAATGTCTTTTCCTTCTAAATATGCAATGCTTAAGAAATTGTCAAGGAACATCATCTGAAAATCATGATCCTGAGAAATGATACCTGAAAGAAATCCGATAAACTCTTCACTAGAATTTATCATATAATCTGAAACGTTGATAAGTCTGACTTTATTATTCAGCTCATACATATGTTTTGTGTTTTTATCAAGATAAACGATATTTCCTGTTGCTTCTAAAACCTGTGCGTTTACCTTATCCAAAAGATGTTTTGTTTTTCCTTTACCTTTATTGCCGACAATTAACTGAACCATATGTAAGCCCTCCTATTGATATGTGTCATTTCGATTTTTGTGCACTTTGATGTTTTTATGCACATATTCGATATTAATTATTATAAATTATATCCTAATAAAATACAACCATTTTCCACTTTTTTTATTCTTTCCCGACAAATTAAATTTCACCGAGAAGTTCTGTCATTTCCTGGTATAAAATTTGTCTTTCGCTGCAGTTTAATATAACAGAAACATACGGATTTCCTGCGGAATCTTTTGAAAGAAGCACCAAACAATTTCTGGCCGCAGCCGTTGTTCCTGTCTTTCCGCCGATGACAGTAATTCCGTCAGGTGCCGAATAGTCGCCTTTCAAAAAGAGATTTGTGGTACTGCATGTATACTCTTTCGGTTCCCCTTGCGAATTGTGATAAATTGTTTCATATGTATCCTGATGAATAATCTGCGTAAACTCCGGATATTCCATCACCGCCTGAAAAATAAGATACATATCATACGCACACGAATAATGACCGTCTTCCGTTAATCCGTGCGGATTTTTAAAATTAGAATTTGTCGCACCGAGTGCTTTTGCTTCTTTATTCATTAATTCTGCGAACTCTTCTTTGCTTCCGGAAATATTTTCCGCAATAAGGATAGCTGCATCATTTGCAGACTGCATAAGCAATGCATGAAGAGCCTGATCCATCGTCATCTTATCTCCCGGTTCAAGCCCCATTAAAGTAGCTCCGCTCTCTGTAATCTTGACATTTTCCGACGCCGTTAATACCATATCAAGCTGCGAATGTTTAAGTGCAACATACGCAGTAAGAACTTTGGTAAGACTTGCCGGCGCAAGCTGCATATTTTCTTCTTTGGCATAAATAATACGATTCTGATTAATGTCACAAAGAACACCGGATAATGCCTCTGACAAATTTACCGCATCAGAAGATAACGTACTCTCATCTGCCAAACACAAATCCGCCGCAAACGGATCAGCTTTTCCTGCTTCTACCGAAGACGAGCCGCTTTTCTCAAAACGATATGCGCTTACACTTCCCTCGGGAGTATATGCCATCGGAAGTTTGTTCCCGGAACAACCTGTCATAAGCAGAATTCCGAGAACACATATAGTTAATGTTTTATACATTCTACTTGTACATTTCACGCCACTCAAGATCTCCTCTACTCAACGCTTTAATGAGAAGTTCCGCTGTCGCAAGATTGGTTGCAAGCGGAATATTATGCATATCACAAAGACGAACCAGGTTATTGACATCAGGTTCATGAATCTTCTGCGTATACGGATCGCGCAGGAAAATAACAAGGTCAATCTGATTGTGTTCAATCTGCGCACCGAGTTGTTGCTCACCACCAAGATGACCGGCTAAATATTTATGAATATTTAAGTTGGTAACTTCCTCGATTAAACGACCAGTCGTACCGGTAGCGTAGAGTTCATTTTTACTTAAAATTCCTCTATATGCGATACAAAAATTCTGCATCAATTTCTTTTTTGCATCATGTGCAATTAATGCAATATTCATATAAACACCCTCTCTTAAGTGTATTTTCTTACACACTGCAATCTGACATTTAAAACAAACCCCATACCAATATACAGACTAAGCAGCGATGTTAAACCATAACTGACAAACGGCAACGGAATTCCTGTATTTGGTAAAATTCCTGTTGCAACCGAAATATTAATAAAACTCTGGAAACCTATGAGCGCCCCCATTCCGGCGGCAATCAACGTCCCGGCCAAATCCTTTGCTTTTTTTGAAATAATTAAACATTCAATCGTAATCAGAAGAAGCAGGACAATCACCGTACATCCTCCCAAAAAGCCAAGTTCCTCTCCGACAATCGCAAAAATAAAGTCTGTCTGCGGTTCGGAAATGAAATTGCCGTTTTTTACTGAACTGATTTCGTTATTATTTAAGCCTTTTCCGAATAATTCACCGCTTCCGATTGCAATTTTAGAGTTATCCTGCTGATATCCCTGCGTCGTAGCATATTCATCCGGATTCAGCCATGCAAGAATACGTGTCTGCTGATAGTCTTTGATAAGTTCCTGGTCCGGTTGAAGCACAATAGCCAGAAAAATAATCGCAGCCGGAATAACTACTACCAGCACTCCGAATATGACTTTATAACTCAATCCGCCCATGTACAAAAGTGAACAAAAGAGCAATCCGATCATAATACTTGTCGATAAATCCGGCTGCTCTAAAATCAGCCACAACGGCGGTATTAAAAGAGCGACGGATAGTAATATTGTTTTAAAAGAACTGATGCTCTCCTTATGTTTCATAATAAACTGTGCATAAAATAAAATCAACATAATTTTAGCAGTTTCCGAGGGTTGAAAACGTATGCCTCCGATAGAAACCCAGCGCTGTGCATTGTTTGTCGATTCACCGAAAAACTCAACAAAAAGCAATAATAGAACATTTGCAAAATATATTCCCCAGTGAAATCTTAAAAACACAGAATAGTCAAATAACGAAATAACAATCATCAAAAAGAGTCCCATTACAAACCCTAAAATCTGTTTTGACTGATACGATTCATTCGCACTTCCGATGACTAAAATTCCTATTATCGTCAATGCAACAAGCATAAGTATTAATTTAAAATCATAATCTCTGACACGATATCTCTTTAGCATGCTATCACCAAAAAACATTTATTTTTCGTTTACTTACTTCTATTTCCATTTTCCCCGGTTCAATCTGTATGTATCTGGACAAAACTTTTGCAATATCTTTCTTAATCAATTCCATCATCTCAGGCGAACAATTAAACCGGTCCGATATCAGGAGAATCTTTAGTCTGTCCTTTGCAATATCTTTCGATTTTTTCTTGTGAAACAAACCTTTTATACTCATATTCCGACCCTCCTATGCTTTCTGAAAAATCCCGGCAAAACGAAACCAAACCGACTTCTCTTTTTCAGGGTCAAAAATAGGAACTTCTTCTCCTATTATTCTGTTACATATATTTCTGTATGCTCTTCCGGCAACGCTGTCGCCGCAAACAAGCGGTTCTCCGTGATTTGTAGATACAACCACGGCCTCATCATCATAAACCGCCCCGATAAGGTCAACAGATAAAATATCAACCACATCAGCAACACTCATCATATCGCCGCGCTTTATCATATCACCGCGCAGACGGTTCACTACCAAATCAACTTTCCCTACCTCATACGCATTTAACAGACCGATGATCCGATCTGCATCACGAATAGCGGATACTTCAGGAGTTGTTACCACAATCGCTCTGTCTGCACCTGCAATTGCGTTTTGAAATCCTCTTTCAATCCCCGCCGGGCAATCAAGAAGAACATAATCGAACTGTTCTTTCAGTTGCATGGTCAGTTTTCTCATTTGTTCGGGATTTACCGCTGTTTTATCCCGGGTCTGTGCACTCGGAAGAAGATACAATTCCGGATATCTCTTATCTTTTATCAGTGCCTGTTTCACACGGCAATGCCCTTCCACAACATCAACCAGATTATAAACAATACGATTCTCCAATCCCATGACAACATCAAGATTCCGAAGTCCGATATCCGTATCTATCAATACTACTTTTTTCCCTAAACAGGCTAAGCCTGTCCCAATGTTTGCTGTCGTTGTAGTTTTACCTACACCGCCTTTTCCGGATGTGATGACAATTACTTCACTCATAATTTTTCCTCAACTTTCATGAAATATTTGTCCCCTGCTCCGTCTTTAAGAAAACGTCTGCAGTAATTCTTCCGTAAAATTAAGATTTTCAAAAACAATCTCTTCGTCTTTTATGTAGGCAATTTGCGGAACTGTTTGTTTCTTGCGTCCCCACAAACCTTTTCCTTTGCATTTTCCTTTCAAGTCACCGATACGTACTGTTTCGGGATTCATGTTAAGTGCTGCTATAAAATGAGGTTGTCCGTCCACTCCTGCATATGCACTTCCTTCAAAATCCCCGAGAATAATTATGTCTTTCTTAGAAACAACGCTGCTTCCCTTTTCGACATTACCAAGTATAATAACGCTCTGCTCTGTTTCCAAAACTGTTTTTCCGGTAAGGTTTCCACGATAAAACTGAGCGGTATCTCCGGTAAGCAATTGTTCGATAGAACCGATTGCCCTGTCAAAAGCATTGTCTGATTTCGTCGAAACAACACAGACAATATGAACCGAACTTGTTTCTTTTATCTTATCAAGTATCGCATTTTCTTCTTCAATCGTATTTTCTCTACCCTCAAAAGTAACTGCAAGTTTTGCTTTTCCGAAGAATTTTTCAGAATCTTTGAATTTTTCTTCAATCTCAACCAAAATCTCATCTAATTCTGCATCTTCTTCAATAACAATCTTAATTCCTTTTGTATAACTTTTTAATCTGACCTTTTCTTTCATCCTATCATCCTTTTGTTACATTCTAGTCGCCGGTCACTTGGGTTGCATTTTCATCTTCTGCCGTTCCGGTAATCAGTTCTTCCACCTCTTCGAGGTCAAAATAATACATGATTACATCTTTTGTCATTTGTGCTGCATTATCAGATGCGTATCCATAAGCGATACGCGTAGCAATAGCAATTTCAGGATTTTCATACGGAGCATAGCAAACAAACAATGCATGATTCGGTCGTTTTTTATTTTCCTGCGCTGTACCGGTTTTTCCCGCCACATTAACAGCAAGCCCTTCAAAATACGCCTTATCCATAATCACCTTTCTCATTCCGGAATGAATACTGTTCCATGTTGACTGTGACAGTTGCACAGTATTTCTGAGTTCCGGTGAAAAATCCTGTAAAAGATCTCCTTCCGAGGTAGTTGTTTTATCTATCATACTCAGATTATAACAATTTCCGTTATTTGCTACCGTTGTCACATAACGCGCCAATCCGACAGTTGAATAGTTATTATTACCCTGTCCGATGGCAGAGCGGATTGCATCAAAGTCAGATACTTTTGGTGAACTTTCCGAAATTTCAATACCGGACTTTTCAGACAAACCAAACTGGTCCGCATAATATGCAAGTTTTGCCAAACCGGTCTCGCTGTCATATACACCGTCAAGACGACTCAACCGATATCCTGTCTCATAAAAATAACAGTTACATGATTCACCGATTGCACTTGAAATACTGAGCGCACCATGCGCACTCGGTGCAATCCAGCATTTCGCCACCGGTTTAATTGTATCCCAAATACCATGACAAATTATATCTTCTCCCGGACTGACAACGCCCTCTTCCAGCGCTGTTGCCGCCGATACCATTTTGAATGTCGAACCCGGTGCGGAAAGCTGCTGCGTTGCGTAATTCCACATCGGCTGAGACAAGTCATTGTAAATTTTGTTGTAATATTCTGAATCGATTGAGTTTGTCAAACGATTATTATCATATCCCGGATACGTGACACAGGCCAAAACCTCACCTGTGTTTGTATCTGTCACAACACAAGACCCTGAACACGGGTCAAGGGCAAGCTGTGCAGGTGTAATATCCAGATTCTTTATTTTTTCCATCATAAATGAATATGCTGTTTTTGCCCCGCTTGCAACTGCGGCTTTTTCTTCATCCGTACCGTCAATAACATTCTGCTCAAACAAAAGCAGACATACCTGCTTTCCGCTGATCTGCCCGTCTAACAACATATATTTGTAAAGACGTTTATTGAAATATGAATCAAGAACAATATTGTCCGCAATATAATCTACAAGTTTTAAATAAATTTCTTCCGAATCCGAATATTGCGACTGCAAATCCAATTGTGCGATATCAATACATCCGACAGAAATCAAATAATTTAAATACTCATACAGACTGATAGTCTCATCTTTTTTCCAAGCAAGATATGTTTCAGCCTCTTTATCGATTTCATTTGTCTTAATAACGTCATTGTCTTCCAACATAGATACAATCGCCAACTGATACACCTGATATTCAAGCGTCATTTTATCATACGGCGTTGCAATAGTCGTAAGTTCTTCTCGCAAAGAAGACACTACCGATTCACGTTTTGCTTCAAAAGATGCAAAAACTTCGCGTTCTGTTTCCTTGGCATTTTCACTCTGGAAACGCCCGATATCAATGACATTATTGTTAAACAAAGCAAAATACACATCATAAATCGGAATTTTAATCTTAGCCGCCGAAGCATTCTCTGCCGGAATATATTCTTTTATATTTTCAATATTGGAAACAAGAATTCCGGCAATCTTCTGTTCCAACAAGTTATAGACAGCCTTCTGCAAATCTTTATCTATTGTCAAGTGAACATCATTTCCTGCTGACGGTTCTTTACGGTCGCTTGTTTCAATTACCTTTCCGAGATTATCTACATAAACTACTTCCGTACCTTTTGTTCCCTGTAATGTAGTCTCCATATATTGTTCAATCCCGGACTTACCGACTATGTCAGTCAACGAGTATTTTTCATCTTCTTCTGAAAACGTCTCATACTCTTCATAAGATATCTTTCCTATATATCCGATTAAATGCGAAAAATAAACACTGTCCACATATTTACGGACGGTATCTTCTGTTACGGAAACACCATCCAATAGCTCGCTGTTTTCCATGACCATAGCCACTGTTTCCTGCGAAACGTCTTTTGCCACAGTTGTTGCAATATACTTTTGAAAACCGTTTAAACTCATTGCATAACGGATTGTGACAATCTGAAGCAATTTTTCTTTCGAATAACCTTTTCCGATGATGAAATCAGAATCTGTATCTTCCGGATCTGAATATTCTCCGACAGCAAACTTCTTTTTTCCCGCAAGATAGTTGATGACATCATCTGCTGAAGATGTTCTTTGCGCATAACTAAGCTTGTCTACATATGCCTTTCCGTAAACATCTGCCAGAAAACGCAAAAGCTGCGTTCCTTCGACCGTAAATACAAAATTATTATTTTCATCTAACACAATATCAAAATCATTTTCAATTCGATCCCCACTGACTTCGATCATATCAATCAATGTTGAAATCGTTTGATTTAAATGTTTGTTCTTTTCACTGCCGGATTCATATACGTCTTCAATCGTCACAGAATAGGCAAGTTCATTATATGCCAATAATTCTCCGTTACGATCATATATATTTCCTCTGGTACTCGGAATTGTCCGTTCTTTTCTGATTGTCAGTTTAAAATTATCCAAATACTCACTTCCGTGAACAATTTGCAAATCAAACAAACGATATATAAGAACGCTGAATAAGCCTATAAAAACCAAAAGCAAAACAAACATTCTGGAAGTTATCAAATTAAGAACCGATTCTTTTATCGATCTAAGCAAAACTATCCTCGCTCCTTTTTTCTCCCTGCTCCAATTTACCGGTCACAAAACGGATAAACGGATATAATATAAGTGTTGCCACTATTGTATATACTACTTCCGGAATCATAATACTTTTCAAATAGTGAATAAAATGAAATCTTCCCCGTAACATAAAAAGAAGAACATAATAAGTAATGTTAAAAACCAAATCACTTGCCGTAATAAGTACAAGCGGAAGCTTAATATCATCTTTATAAAAAATCTGTTTAAAATTTCCGTTTATGTATCCGATGTACATATAAATCAAAGCATGAAAGCACAGTACATTCCCGAAAAATATGTCATATAACAGCCCCGAAGCAAAACCGACAATAAGACCGCACTTTTTTCCACACATAAATCCAAATGCCGCAGTTATAATAATAAGCAAATTCGGGGCGATATCACCAAATGAAATTATTTGAAATAACGTGGATTGCAGAACAAAACATACAATTACCATAAGCGCTATAAAAACATTACGTTTCATGTATTTATTCCTTTTCCGAATAATCCTTCTTTAAATCTGTAATAACAAGAACTTCTTCTAAATGTGAAAAATCAACAGCCGGTATCAAATATCCCGAACTTGTAAGGTTATTCGCATCTGCATCAATCGTAGATATGTAACCGATTAAAATTCCCGGAAGATATTTCGTACTTATATGGGAAGTAACCACTTTATCTCCTTCTTTTACCTGCATGTCACTGTTAATTAATTTAGAAAATGTTATAACTCCGCGGTCCATCATCTCAAGATTTCCCTGTACCATACACGAATCTTCTGTCGATAAAACTGTTGCACTGACATTGGAATTATCATCAATAATCGCAATTACTTTTGCCCAATCATTTCCCACTTC
Organism: Lachnospiraceae bacterium; assembly: GCA_045546735.1. Lineage (GTDB taxonomy): Bacteria > Bacillota > Clostridia > Lachnospirales > Lachnospiraceae > SVFI01. The sequence continues at coordinate 11,483 of JAZQDJ010000026.1, forward strand.
CGTTACGCGTCCGACAAGTCCGCTGCCTGCCATTACATTCATGTCCACCTGTATACCGTCAGCACTTCCTTTGTCAATCACAAAGGTATGGAACCAGTTTCCTGCTTCTTTGGCAACAACTCTTGCACCGATTTTATCAAACTGCGAATACTCCTGATCCAATTTGTACAACTGACGCAAATTATTCAGCTCATACTTTTCCTGTTGAAGTGAATTGTTTTCGATGGTAAGTGCATCAACTTGTTCCTGGAGTCTTTCATTTTCAGCAAGCACATCCTTAAGTGTTTTTAATTCATCCGAACGGTTTGACATCCACTCTCCGACCCGGCTGACACCGGTCTGAAACGGAACAACGACAGCTCCGGCAAAATTGCTGAGCGGAGCTGCGAAAAAATCGGTAAAGAATGTAATCGCCATAAAAAGAACACAGATAACAGTCATAATCAGCAATAAGTATTTACTTGGAATCGTAAACTTCTGCCGTTTTCTTCTCATTATTTTCCTCCGTTACCCATTCCTTCGATGGAATACGCCACCGTCTTATAATTATCTTCTTTGATTACCTTAGCAAGTCCCATAGCAACACTTTCTACCGGATATTCCGAAACATTTACTTTAAGTCCTGTTCCGTTGCTTACCATCTGGCTGAAATGACTTACCTGACACGCACCGCCTGTCAGGTAAACACCTTGTCTGTAAATATCAGCTGCAAGTTCAGGCGGAGTTCTCTCTAAAATAACTTTAATATTATCAATAATTGTATTAAAGTGCTCTTTCAGGCAGTCAACAATCAATTCTGTCGGTATTTCTCTTTCTACCGGAAGACCTGTCACAATGTCACGGCCGTACACAACAGCACCTTTTCCTTCTTCTTCAAGCTGTGCAAGTGAAATTTTTACTTTTTCCGCTGTTTTTCCGCCGATAATAAGATTGTATTCTTTGCGGACTGCATTGCGGATGGCATCATCAAATTTCTGACCGCCGACCTTAATCAGCTTACTCAAGACGATTCCTCCGAGCGAAAGAATCGAAATTTCAGTTGTATCATAGCCGACATCCACTACCAAAACACCCTGTGAATTTTTAACATCAATACCAAGTCCGAGACCGTCTGCAATTGCTTTTTCCACAACCATTACTTTTCTCGCTTTCACATTGGCATTTTTAACAAGATCATAAAATGCTCTTTTTTCTACTTCCGTAACATCCGTCGGAACTGCAATATAATAATCTGCCGGCTTAATCGCTCCGTCATTCAAATCTGAAACAAAACACTTCACAAGTGTCTGCATATTTTTAATGTCTGCAATTACACCATTGCAAAGCGGATAAGAAATATGAATATTGGCCGGTGCTTTTTCATACATATCAAATGCAGCATCACCGTAAGCAAATAAATAATCCTTATTTTCAATCGCAATAATATTTTTTTGACAGAAGACACTTTGGTCACCTTTTTCATAAATTTTAATGTTACAAGTACCTAAATCGATACCATATGCAGTCGAAGCCATTATAAAACTCCTTTCTCTCTTAAGCTTATGTACGTATTATCCCCGATAATTATATGGTCAAGTAAAGGGATTCCCATGATGTCAGATGCTTCTTTCAAGCTTCTGGTCAAACGGATATCTTCACGACTCGGCGTGGGATTTCCGCTTGGATGATTATGCAAAAGTATTACCGCTGCAGCATTACACAAAAGTGCTTGTCTAAAAACTTCGCGTGATGACATAATAGAATGATTTAAATCACCGACAGACAAGTGTACATCTTTAATGCGGCAATCTTTGCTGTCTAAATAAACTGCAAAACATTGCTCCTGCTCTAAATGTCTCATCTGCTCCATATAGGCACATGCGACTTCCTGCGGACTGATGAAAGAAATATCTTTTTTTACTTTTGCATTGGCAATTCGCGTTGACAACTCCGCAATTGCTTTTAATTTTACAGCTTTCACTTCTCCGATACCGCTGATTTGCATAAGCTGTGCAAGTGTGACATGATGTAAACCCTCTATGCCTCTGCTCTCTCCGCAAATATCAAGTACCCTGCATGCAAGTGTCACTGCATCTTCGCCTTTCGTTCCTGTGCGAAGTATAATCGCCAGCAGTTCCTCATCGCTGAGCGAATGAGCACCACTGTTTAGGAACTTGTCATAAGGCAACTGTTGAATATTACCGTTTTCTTTTTTCTGATACATAGTTTGTCCTGATTTTCACCAAGGCAAACAGATTTTATAAAAAGCGATAAATAACAATTCCGATAATTATACCGATAATACTTGCCACTGTGATTTTAATCGTCAAACCGAACGTGAGAACTAAAATCCCCAAATCAAGTACAATCGGAGAGGTCAGACCAAATGTCTGTCCGTAATTCAAAAAAGAATTCGGAAAAAGCGAACCGATAAATCCACCGATTACAATCCCTGCTAAAATCATCAGAAAACATGCCCAATTGTTTTTCCCTCTCATTTGTATCCTCCAAATTTCTTTTGCAAAACACTAAATATATCTTATCACACACCCCAAGGTATGTATATAAAATTCGTGGTTTTTTTTTCGAGCAAAAAACCTATAATGTGAGTTTTGATGCGTCAATTACACCATCATCTTTCATGCTTTGTAATGTCCTGAGCATACCGTATTTTGCATGCGGAAATGTAAGTCCGCCCTGCATATAAACCGCATACGGCGGCTTAATCGGACCATCTGCCGAAAGTTCAATGGATGACCCCGAAACAAAGGCTCCGGCAGCCATAATTACAGGTGCATCATAGCCGGGCATATCCCATGGCTCCGGTGTCACAAAACTGTCAACAGGTGCTGCGGCCTGAATTCCTTTACAGAATGAAATTACACCTTCCGGATTACCGAATGTAATCGCCTGAATAATGTCAAAACGTTCTTCTGTTGCATTCGGAACAACAGAAAAACCAAGTTCTTCATAAATATTGGCCGCAAAGATTGCTCCTTTTAATGCAGATGCCGTCACTGTCGGCGCAAGGAAAAGCCCTTCATAAAAAGAAGATAAAACACCGAGAGACGCACCGACTTCTTTTCCAAGCCCAGGTGAAGTCAGACGATAAGCTGCGTTTTCGACACACTCTTTCTTTCCGGCAATATAACCGCCGATCGGCGCAAGTCCGCCGCCCGGATTTTTAATCAGGGAGCCCACCACCATATCAGCACCTACATCCGACGGCTCTATGCGCTGTACAAATTCACCGTAACAGTTGTCTACCATGCATATAATCTCCGGTTTGATTTTTTTAATAAAAGTAATCAACTCGCCGATCCGTTCAACAGAAAGTGTTTTTCTCGGTTCATACCCTTTTGAACGCTGGATGGTTACCATTTTTGTCTTTTCATTGATTGCATTTTTAATCCCGTCCCAATCAAATTCGCCATCCGGAAGAAGATTTACCTGGCGGTATGAAATACCATATTCACGAAGAGAACCTTTCGATTCCCTGATTCCGATGACTTCTTCCAGTGTATCATATGGTTTCCCGACAGGGGATAATAATTCATCTCCCGGTCGCAGATTACTCATAAGCGCAAGTGCAAGTGCATGCGTTCCGCATGTGATTTGAGGACGCACAAGTGCATCTTCGGTATGGAATAAATTGGCATATACCTCTTCTAATGTGTCTCGGCCGATATCATTGTATCCGTAACCTGTTGTCCCGAGAAGACACGCTTCGCTTACTTTTGCATCCTGCATTGCCTTCACAACCTTGAGCTGGTTGTACTCTGCTGTCTCGTCAATTTGTGCGAAACGCTCTTTGCATTTTTCTAAAATACGTTCTCCGAATGCCAAAACATCTGCGTCAATCGAAAGTCCTTTATAAATATCTTGTAAGTTTGTCATTCTTGTACCTCCGGAATGTTTCTTTTCGCTAATTCCTCCAGCATAAACGAAAAAATAGCATTTTCATCCTGCCCGAGCTTATCTTTCTGAACCCAGACTACATCCTTTTCACGTTTAAACCATGTGATTTGGCGCTTTGCAAAATGTCTGGTATCTCTTTTAATCAGATAAACCGCTCTGTCTAAATCAATTTCACCTTGTACATAGTCAATGATCTCTTTATAACCAAGCCCCTGCATCGATGTACCTGACTTATTGCATCCCATTGCAAGAAGTCCTTCCACTTCCTTTACAAGGCCTGACTCAAGCATAATATCCACTCTTTGCTCAATTCTCTCATACAGCTTAGCACGATCATCATTTAATACAAAATAGCAGAAATTATAAGGCGATTCTTTTTCCCTCTGTTCTTTATTATGTTCCGATATTTTTTCACCCGTCTGCTCATAATACTCAATCGCACGGACGACACGCTTTACATTGTTTTCATGTATTTCATCCGCCGCCTGCGGATCACATTCCCGTAAGCGTTCATGAAGCGCATGTGCACCATGTTCCTGTGCAAAAAGTTCTAACTGCCTGCGAAGTTCGTTATCTTCATCCGACTGCGTAAAATCGATATCATACAAGAGTGCCTGGATGTAAAAACCGGTCCCGCCGACGATAACCGGAATATGTCCCCGCTCATAAATACCTTCCATCGCTTCTTTCGCCATCTGCTGAAAACGGAAAACATCAAAATCTTCTGTCGGTTCCAACACATCAATAAGATGATGCATCACCCCGTCCATTTCCTCCGGCATTATTTTAGCGGAACCTATGTCCATATATTTGTACACCTGCATAGAATCGGCGGAGATAATCTCTCCGCCAATCCGCTTAGCAAGCTCGATGGATAACTTTGTCTTCCCGACTGCTGTCGGACCGGTCAAAATAACCAAATTCTTTTTTTGTGTCATACTCTTACCTTTTAAACTTCTTTTCAAGTTCATATTTTGTCATTGATATAATCGTAGGTCTGCCATGCGGACAGTTAAAAGGATTTTCACACGCAAGAAGCTCTTTCATCAACACTTCTGCTTCCATCAGTGAAATTGCCTGATTTCCTTTCACCGCTGCTTTACATGACATGCTTGCTATTTTCGACAATACCGCATCCGAATCTCCTTTTACCGGAAATTCAACCAACTCATCCAATACGGAAAGAAACAGTTGTTTTTCACTTAATCCGTATAAATCTGTAGGAACACTGCGTATTGCGTACGAATCATCGCCGAATTCATCCATCTCAAATCCAAGTGCCTCAAACATATTAAGATGGGAAACCAACACTGTCTTTTCCTTCGGAGAAAGAGAAACAACAAGCGGCGGATTCAGAGACTGCACGGCAATTTCTTTTTCGCGGTACTGTTTCATCAAACGTTCATACATTACTTTTTCATGTGCTGCATGCTGATCTACGTAATAGATTTTTTCCGGCAAAGACAAAATCCAGTACGTATCAAACACTTGTCCGACAATTTTAAAATTGGCAATTTCCTGCTGCGCAAGTTCTTCCTCATCAAACAACTGCATCTGCTGTGGTTTCTCAACCAAAACAACATCTTTCTGTTTAATCACATTTCCGCTGGAAAGTGCAATTTTCGGTTTAGACACATAACTGCTTGTCTCGCGGACAATATTTACAACATGGCTTTGTGCCTGTTCCTCACGGCGCTTTTCTTCAAAAGGTTGCGGAATGTATGATGTCAGGGCCTTTTCTTCTTCCTTATCAGCTTTTTTCTCAGGATTCGGTACAGATTCCATGGAAGCAATAAATGTTTTCCCTGTCAAAGCGTCTTTTACGGAATCGCGGATAAAAGAAAGGAAATATCCCGGTTCATTCATGCGTATATCCATTTTCGTCGGATGCACATTGACATCAATTTTTGTCGGGTCAATTTCAAAATGAAGTACGACAAACGGATATTTGTGCTGCATCAAAAATGTTTTATACCCTTCTTCCACTGCAGAAGAAATAAGTGAACTTTTAATATATCTTTTATTTACAAAAAATGTTTCATAACTTCGATTTGCACGGTTTAAAACAGGTTTCCCCAAAAAACCGGTAATCCGGATTCCTTCGCCCTCTGTTTCTATCGGTAACAACTCAGAGGCGATTTCTTTTCCGTAAATACGATAAATAATCTCATCCATTTTTCCGTTTCCGGAAGTAAAAAACTTTGTTTGTCCGTTCATAATAAACTGGAATGCCACATCCGGTACCGACATTGCCATGTGTTGCATAAACTCGGCAATATATCCGCCTTCAGTTGCCGCTGTTTTCAAAAACTTCCGGCGAACGGGCGTGTTAAAAAAGATATTTCGGACAAGAATGGTTGTTCCGTTTGGAGCTCCGATTTCTTCCGGCGGCTCGGCATCTCCTCCGTTTATACAAATACGGTAACCGGTCAATGCTGACGGCGTTTTCGTAATCAGTTCCACCTGGCATACTGCTGAAATACTCGAAAGCGCTTCGCCGCGAAATCCCAGACTCATTACCGTCTCTAAATCCTCTGCCTGACTGATTTTACTCGTTGCATGACGAAGAAACACTTTCGACAACTGACTTTTGTCTATTCCGTCCCCGTCATCTGTCACACGGATAAAACTGATACCGCCGTCTTTGATTTCTACGGTAATATGTTTTGCATGCGCATCAATCGCATTTTCTACCAATTCTTTTACAACCGAAGCAGGTTTTTCCACAACTTCACCGGCTGCGATTTGATCCACTGTGTTATTGTCCAGAATATGAATCTCATTCATCTGTGCCACTCCATCTGTTTTTAATCATGTTTTGAAGCTTATAAAGCGTATTCAGCGCATCCAGCGGTGTCAATGTCTGAATGTCAATCGAAGAAAGTTCATCAATAATATCCGAATCTTTGACCGTGTCAAACAATGACATCTGTGCAAGATCTACCTGGTCGTATTTTTTCACCTTCGTTCTTTCTGCTTTCATATTCGTCTGAATACTCTGAATTTTTTCTGTTACGTCATTATCCGAAATTTGTTCGGCAATTTCTTTTGCACGGTCAATCACCATGTCCGGTACACCTGCAAGTTTTGCAACTTGAATACCATAGCTGCGGTCTGCACCGCCTTTTACAATTTTACGCAAGAAGACAATGTCATCACCTTTTTCTTTTACTGCAATGCAATAATTATTGACATTGTTCATTTTTCCTTCCAGTTCGGTAAGCTCATGATAATGCGTTGCAAATAAGGTCTTTGCACCGAGAATTTTACGGTTACTGATATGTTCAACAACCGCCCAGGCGATGGAAAGTCCGTCAAACGTAGATGTTCCGCGTCCGATTTCGTCCAAAATCAACAGACTCTTAGATGTTGCATTCCGTAAAATATTTGCCACTTCATTCATTTCTACCATGAATGTGGACTGTCCGCTTGCAAGGTCGTCCGAAGCACCGACACGTGTAAAAATACGGTCGACAATTCCTATTTTAGCACTTTTGGCAGGTACAAAACTACCGATCTGTGCCATCAATACAATAAGGGCCGTCTGCCTCATGTAGGTCGATTTACCTGCCATGTTCGGTCCTGTAATAATAGATATCAGATGTTTATCGCTGTCTAAAAATGTATCATTTGCAATAAACATATCATTTTTAATCACTTTCTCAACAACCGGATGTCGCCCGTCTTTAATATCAATAACACCTTTTACATTTAATTTCGGACGCACATAATTATTACGCTCCGCCACATAGGCAAGACTGCAAAATACATCAAGCGCAGCAACTGCTTTTGCCGTGCGCTGGATACGCTCCATATTGTCTGCAAGAGCCTCCCGTATCTGACAAAACAAATCATACTCCAAACCGTAAAGTTTATCCTCTGCATTCAAAATGGCATCTTCCATCTCTTTAAGTTTTGGCATTGTATAACGCTCTGCATTTGCAAGCGTCTGCTTACGGATATAATCCTCCGGTACCATATCCTTAAAAGAATTTGTGACTTCAAGATAGTAACCGAATACTTTGTTATATTTGATCTTTAAATTTTTAATTCCTGTTCTTTGTCTTTCTGTCTCCTCAAGTTCTGCAAGCCATGCTTTTCCTTCTGTTTTTGCCTTTCGGAAATGATCGACCTCCTCCGAAAATCCCGGTTTAATAATTCCGCCTTCTTTAGAAGAAATCGGAGTATCTTCTTCAATAATCGCATCCTCAATCAGTCCGCAAAGGTCTTCTAAACCATCCATATCCCCGCAGATATTTTGCAAAAGCGGCGCCGTAAAATCACTGAGAACAGTCCTGATCGGCGGAAGCATCTGCAGTGAGTTGCGAAAGGCAATCAAATCACGCGGATTTGCCGTTTTATAACTGATTTTTCCGAGAAGACGCTCAAGATCGTAAATCGGATTTAAATATTCCCTGATTTCATCTCGCGACATCGCATTTGCGTTCAACTGTTCTATCGCGTCCTGACGCATTTCAATATCTTCCAGTTCAATCAAAGGCTGTTCAATATATGTGCGGAGCGTTCTTGCGCCCATTGCTGTTTTAGTTTTATCAAGAACCCATAAAAGAGAACCTCTTTTCATTTTCTCACGCAATGTTTCTGTCAGTTCCAAATTTCTTCTTGTAGAACTGTCAAGCAACATATATTTACTTGCCAAATACGGATTCAAATGCGTAATATTGGAAATTCCCGTCTTCTGTGTTTCATATAAATACTGAAGTACTGCACCGGCTGCGATTTGGCCCGCTGCAAAATCATCCAGCCCGAGCGCTGTCATTGTACTGACATGAAAATGCTTCATTAAAAGCTGCCTGCAATTTATTTCATCGAAATACCAAGCATCCATTTTATATATGGTGATTCCGAGACGTTCCTTCAAGTCATCCACCATATATCCGCTCACAAGAAAATTCTCGTTGCAGATAATCTCCGACGGCATAAACTTCATAATTTCATCCTGAAGTTTATTTACATCCGATACTTCTGTCACATGATAATCTCCGGTTAAGACATCCACCACGGAAACACCGATTTTTTCATCCATATAAGCAACACACATAAGATAATTGTTTTTACTCTCTTCGAGTGACTGCATATTTAAATTGGTTCCCGGTGTTACAATACGCGTAACCTCACGCTTTACAAGCCCCTTGGCAAGTTTCGGGTCTTCCACCTGTTCACAGATTGCAACTTTATATCCTTTGCTGACCAACTTGGTCAAATACCCTTCTGAAGAATGCCAAGGAACTCCGCACATCGGAGCGCGTTCTTCCAACCCGCAGTTTTTACCTGTCAGTGTAATTTCAAGTTCGCGGGACACAGTAATTGCATCCTCAAAAAACATTTCATAAAAATCACCTAAACGATAAAACAAAATACAGTCTTTATACTGGGATTTTGTTTCCATATACTGTTTCATCATCGGTGTCAATTCAGCCATTGTTTTCCTCTCTTCTCTTAAGAAACGATATGTCCGGTATAATAAAATCCGTGACACTCGTCTAAGTATACTTTTTGCATTGTTCCAACCAAAGAAACATCACCTGCAAAATGTACCATAGTATTGTTAGACATACGTCCCGTCACAAGACTGCTGTCATGTTCGTTCTGTTCTTCCACAAGCACTTCTACTTCCTGTCCGGTAAATACAAGTGTTCTGTTTTTTGATACTTCCTGCACCGTCTCAAGTACACGGTTAAAATTACGTTTTACAACATCTTCCGGCACCTGATTTTCCATTGCCGCCGCAGGTGTACCTGTACGTTTAGAGTAAATAAATGTAAACGCATTATCATAACCGACTTTACGAACAACATCAATCGTATCATCCACATCTTCATCCGTCTCTCCCGGAAATCCTACAATAATGTCTGTTGTAAGGGAAATATCCGGAATCTCTTTTCTGATTTTAAGTGCAAGCTCCAAATACTGCTCTTTTGTATAACGGCGGTTCATTTTTTCCAAAATACGTGTTGAACCAGACTGGAGCGGCAAATGAAGATGTCTGCATATTTTTTTTGAATCGCGCATAACCGCAATCAGTTCATCGGAAAGATCCTTCGGATGCGAAGTCATGAACCGGATACGTTTCAGCCCTTCAATCTGTTCGATTTTCTGTAAAAGCTGCGCAAAACTGATTGGATTCTCCAAATTCTTTCCGTAGGAATTGACATTCTGTCCCAAAAGCATAATCTCAATAACGCCATCTGCAACAAGCATTTCGATTTCCCTGATAATATCTTCCGGACTGCGGCTTCTTTCACGTCCGCGCACATACGGTACAATACAATAGCTGCAGAAATTGTTACAGCCGAACATAATGTTGATGCCGGATTTAAAAGGATATTTTCGTACAATTGGAAGATCTTCGACAATCTGGTCTGTTTTCTCCCAAATATCCACAATCATATCTTCGCTTTCCAGCATATTGCAGACAAGTTCCGCAAATTTAAAAATGTTGTGTGTCCCGAAAATCAAATCTACGAAACGGTAACTTTTTTTAAGTTTTTGAATCACGGTATCTTCCTGCATCATGCATCCGCAGAGCGCAATGCGCATCTGTGGATTTTTCTTTTTAAAGTTACTGAGTGCACCGAGTCTTCCGTACACTCTCTGATTCGCATTATCACGGACTGTGCATGTATTATAAATAACAAAATCCGACTTTTCATCTGTACCGTTATCTATATAACCGATTTCTTCTAAAATACCGGAAAGTTTTTCAGAATCCCTAGCATTCATCTGACATCCGAACGTCGTCACGCAAAAAGTCGGCTTTCTTCCGAGTTTTTCCGCCAGTTCTGACACTAATTTCTTAGCTTTGGCAATATAAAAATATTGACGATCAGGTTCTGTCTCAGGCGGTGTCAAAGTAATATCTATTTGCTGCATTTTAAGTTCCAAATCATCTTTTTTTATCATAAAAACCTCTCACTTATCGAATCTGTCCGTTTCCGCAGATCGTATATTTGTAAGAATTAAGTTCTTTAAGTCCCATAGGGCCTCTCGCATGTAATTTCTGCGTGCTGATACCGATTTCAGCGCCGAATCCGAACTCAAAACCATCTGTAAATCTTGTGGATACATTCACATATACACACGCAGCATCTACCTGCTGTTTGAATTTGTTTGCTTCTGCTTCATTTTCTGTCACAATACATTCCGAATGCCCTGTATTATATTTATTTATATGTGCAATCGCTTCCTCTGTACTGTCTACGGTTTTTACAGAAATAATATAATCCAAATATTCTTTTCCGAAATCTTCTTCTGTCGCCTCTAAAATGCCGTCCACACCGGAAAGAGCCTCTTTGGCGCGTTCATCCGCACGGATTTCCACCGATTTTTCCTGCAAACTCTTTGCAAGTTTCGGAAGCAATTCATCTTTTATATCACTGTGAACAACAAGTGATTCACATGCATTACAAACACCGATACGCTGCGTTTTTGCATTCATAATAATCGCAACCGCTTTTTCGATGTCCGCATCTTTATCTACATAAACATGACAGTTTCCGGTTCCTGTTTCTATCACCGGAATCGTCGCATTTTCCACAACAGCACGGATAAGTCCTGCGCCGCCGCGCGGAATCAGGACATCAACATACTCTTTCATCTTCATAAATTCAGCTGTCACACTGCGGTCTGTCGCTTCAATCAGCTGAATCATATCCGGATTATAACCATTCTCAGACAATGTTTTACGGATACAATTGGTAATTGCTTTATTCGAAGCAAGACAATCCGAACCACCTTTTAAAATCACGGCATTTCCGGCTTTAAAACATAAACCGAACGCATCCGGTGTCACATTCGGACGGGATTCATAAATAATGCCGATAACGCCCATCGGAACACTGACCTTTTCAATCACCATACCATTCGGACGCGTAAAAGTTTCAAGAACCGTTCCGACCGGATCAGGAAGAGCCGCCACCTGCTCAAGTCCTTCCGCAATCGCCTCAATACGCTGCTGATTCAGCATCAGACGATCCAATAGTCCCGGATGCATATTATTTTTGCGTCCGTTTTCCATATCAATCGCATTTTGCTCAATAATCGTCTTTGCATCCGCCACAATGGCATCTGCAATCTTATGTAAAAGATCATTTTTTGTCTCCGTATCAAGAAGTGCCGCCTCGTATTTTGCACTCTTTGCACGCATTCCCAGTTCTTTTAATTCCATATCCGTCATCCTTTCTCAGATTCTGATAATTTCATTCTCTGTCACAATAATCTGCATCTTCCGGTCTGTCTTTTCCGAAGGAATCCTTCCGTTTTCCACGACTTGAAAAGAAAATGTAATTGCAGCTGTTTGGCCTTGAAAAATCTCCGACAAATACCTGTCATAAAACCCTTTTCCATAACCGATACGATTTCCTTCCCTGTCAAAAACAGTTCCGGGAATCACCATAAAATCTTCTTTTGAAGGGATATACTTTTTCCCGTTTAAAGCATTCGGTTCCGGAATACCTTTATATCCCGATACAAAGTCTTCTTTCTTTGAAACTTCATAAAACTCCATTCTTTCGCCGACAACAAGCGGACAATATATGTGCTTCCCGCATGCTATAAATTCATCGAGAAACGCAAGTGTTTCAGGTTCAGAGCCGTATCCTGCAAACAACAGAATATTCTGTGCCTCTTGAAATTCCGGCAAAGCAGTAATATTGTAAAAAATCGACTCACTCATCCGGATTCTGTCTTCCTGCGACAAAGAATCTCTCACCGCTAATATCTTCTGTCTAATTTCCCTCTTTGTTTCCATATTTTTCTCCGAGGTTCGTGATACTACCGTCCTCATTTTGAATATCAATATTATTCAGCTGGCTGCGAAAATTTGCACGCACAATCGCAATATATTCTTCACGTAATATTTTCTGTTCTTTTTTCTCTTCCTCCGTCAAACCTTCCGCCTGTGATTTGTGATAAAGCTCGTTTATACGGTCTATTCTGGATTTTTCCATAACTGTCTCCTTTTATTTATGCATATTTTCAACATAAGTAATCAAATCAAAATTCTCATCTTTATGGGCTTTAAACAATGTTCCGTGCTCACGCCCGTCCATGATACGGTGTAATATACGGATATCCGACGCATTGGCTATTACCATATCAGCTCCGGAACAGGTTGCAATCTTAGCCGCCGAAAGTTTCGTATTCATTCCGCCTGTACCGACATTACTTCCTGTACTTCCTTTTCCCATCCCCATAATCTTTTCGTCAAGACGGTCAACAACACTGATAAACTCAGCATTCGGATTTTGATTCGGATCATCGGTATATAATCCGTTAATATCCGACATTAAGATTAATAAATCTGCTCCGACAAGCGATGCAACAATGGCTGAAAGTGTATCATTATCACCAAATTCAATTTCATACGTTGCAACGGTATCATTTTCATTTACAACGGGAATAACACCGAGTTTTAAAAGCTCATTAAATGTATTTTTGGCATTAAAACGGTTCAAGTCATCGACAATCGTATTCTTGGTCATAAGAATCTGTGCTGCCACCTGATTGTACTCTGAAAATATCTTCTGGTATGTCATCATCAGTCTCGCCTGTCCAATGGCTGCACAAGCCTGTTTAACAGCAATCGGGTTATCTTTTTTATCAATATGGACTGCTTTTTTTCCGGCCGCAATTGCTCCGCTTGTCACAAGAATCACATCTTTTCCCTGATTGCGGAGATTACAAAGTTCCCGCACCAAAACTTCAAGCTTAATATAGTCCAAATCTCCTGTTTCCGCATGTTGTAATGAACTGGAACCAATCTTTACTACGATTCTTTGTTTGTCTTTTAAAAATTCTCTTGGATTCATATGTTATCTTCTTTCTGTATTTATTCTTTCTGCTATCTTTTCGGCAATCAAAAGGCCGTCCATGGCGGCTGAGGTAATCCCGCCTGCATATCCCGCACCTTCTCCGCACGGATATATGCCTCCAAAAGATGCCTGGCCTGTATCATCACGTACAATTTTAACCGGAGATGACGTTCTGCTTTCCATTCCGGCCAACACAGTATCACCGGCATCAAATCCCGAAATACTTTTCCCAAACTGAGACATTCCTTCCAAAAAAGCATCTTCCATCTCTCGCGTAAGTATTCCCCGAAGATTACTTCCGCCAAACTGTCCTTTTACAGCAATTGGCAGGTCTTTTGTCCCGGATGTCGGAACATTATTCTTAAAATCTTCAAGTGTCTGAACAGGGACTTTCCCATTTGCACACAAAAATGCCTCCCGTTCTAATTCCCTTTGAAATTCTACACCACCGAGGGGGCTTTTGTCACTATAATCCTCAGGTGTAACCGAAATAATAATTGCACTGTTTGCAATACGTGAATCTCTTGCATGATAACTCATGCCATTGACAGCAAGCATATTCGGTTCACTCGACGCATTTACAACAAAACCGCCGGGACACATACAAAATGAATATACCCCTCGTCCCGATGATGTTTTTGCTGTCAGTTTGTATGGAGCCGCACCGAGTTTGACAAGCGTCTCTTCTGTCTGAGCCCCATATTGCGACACATCGATTTTATCTTGCAAATGTTGCACGCGATAACCGACTGCGAACGCCTTCGGATGCATCTCTAACCCTTTTTTATTCAGCAAATAAAATGTATCTCTTGCACTGTGTCCGATGGCAAGAACAACATGATTTGTCTCTATCCGTTCCGCATCGTTTACTACCACGGCACATACTTTATTATCTTTAATTTCTATATCCGTCACTTGACTTTGAAATCTGACACAGCCACCTTCTTTTTCGATTTCTGTACGGATATTTTTCACCATATCCATTAATAAATCTGTTCCGACATGCGGTTTTTGTTTGTATAAAATATCAGAAGGAGCTCCCATCGACGCAAACAACTGCAGAACTTCCCTGCATCTTCCGAACTTATCTTTTACAAGCGTGTTCAATTTCCCGTCAGAAAACGTTCCTGCACCGCCTTCACCAAACTGGACATTCGATTGCGGATCAAGAAATCCTGTTTTCCAAAATGTTTCAACATCTTTCTGCCTTTCCTCAACGCATTTGCCCCGTTCAAGCAAAATCGGAGAATACCCGTTTTTTGCCAAATAATATGCGCAAACAAGTCCTGCCGGCCCTGCACCGATAATAAAAGTCGGAGGCCAAGCGGTCTTAGGAAGACAATGACTAGACCCAACTCCTTGGCTCACAGAACGACATGGCTACGATCCGACTTATTTGCCCCGTTCAAGCAAAATCGGAGAATACCCGTTTTTTGCCAAATAATATGCGCAAACAAGTCCTGCCGGCCCTGCACCGATAATAA
>JAZQDJ010000027.1:0-2003 GCA_045546735.1 Lachnospiraceae bacterium
CGATACCTGTTGCTTTCATACTGACTCCTTTCGGTTATTTCCATAACTTTGTTGTGGAGTTAGTATGCGGAAAATACGGGAGATTATGCGTGGTGGGAGAAGTATATGAAAACTATTCCTCTTCTTCCTGCCGCTTTAGGCATTCCTTTCGAAACCATTCAATATACTCCTTGTCGTATACCAATTCACCGTTTATCACATCATAAAACCGATCCGTCTCCGGATTAATATGAAACTCTTTTCGTTTCTGCGTTACTTCTTCTTTTGTCACGCCATACATTTCCGCAATAATACTATCCGGATACTCTTTCCAAAGAATACGAAGTTCTTTTTCCGTGATATCTTTAAAATCCTTCATTCTACACCTCCGAGACTAGTATCTCGGACTATGCGACATCTATTCGTATGATTTATTAAACAATTTTGTATCCCTCCCACAAAATTTTGTACCACCCCTACATTATTTTGTAAGAGTACTCCGTTTCTTTTAAGAATTACTTTTTTCAATCTCAAACATCCTCAAGCAATTCGTTCACTATTATACTATAAACATCCTGTAAACCCTTGACTTTTTCGACAATTCTGGTATTATAGAATTAACATCTCCCTCAGGCCTCTGTGGAAACACACGCACACTTGAGGGCGTTTTGTTTTAAGGAGGAAATATGGCGGATAAGGATTTTAAAACTGTGGAACAGCAGTTAGAGATTCTTCGGACCCGCGGTCTTTCCATTACGGATGATGCCAAGGCGAAGGATTTTCTGCTTCACAACAACTACTATCGTGTCAGCGGTTATTCGCTAACACTTCGTAAAAACGATGTCTTTTCAAAGTCGGCAACATTCCAAAACATAATCGACATCTATCAATTTGACCACGAACTTCGACATACTATTTTGGAACATATGGAAATTATTGAAGTACACATGAAATCTGTCTACGCATACGAATTCACTAAAGTACACGGACCGGTCGGCTATCTTGACGATACCCATTTCACAAACAAAGCAAAACACAAAGAAATCATAGACAAGGCAAATCAGCAAAAGACACAACGTTTGCCTCACGAAGCCTATTTAAAGCATTTTGTAAATGACCTCGGACAGCCCATTCCACTTTGGGCATATGTAGATTTGCTGACCATTTCCGATATTTCCTTTTTGTACTCTATTTCAGAACAGAGAATAAAAAGGGAAGTCGCCAATACCTTCGGACTCACAATGAGTAAAGGTCCCGAAATCCTCGGCCAACACATGCACAGCATGACAATTATTCGGAACTTATGCGCCCACGGCAGTCGCATTTACAACCGCCTGTTTGAACAAAAGCCTTCCCTGAACGCAAAAGAAAAAGCATTGCTCATTGTTGACAAAAACAACAACATTGACAACGCTCACTTTTATGGTTTTGTACTTGTTATGAAACGACTTCTTCCTGCCGATATATTTAGTGAAATGAAAAACTCAATTATTTCTCTCACAAAGAAGTATCCTTTTGTACGCATGGATTATTACGGTTTTCGCAGTGATTGGAAAGAAAAACTATAATACTTTAGGAATATCCGCATATACTATTAGAACATCTCCCACGAGCCGCCGTGCGGCGCAATACTGTGGGCGGTCTGGAGCCGGGAGCAAACACTTCCGGCTCTTTCTATTTGCCATTATTTGATTCCCATTCGTTCCGCCAGCTTCCCTATCCCCCACATAAACAAACTCCTACAATGCCGCTCTTTCTCCCTTTTCCCGTATGTATCGACATTTTCTGACAATGTTGTCAGCAGCGGGTCCCCTTCCCTGATTCTTAAAGTTCTTCTGATTTCCTTCGGTACTACCACACGGCCTAAGTCATCGATACGACGCACAATTCCCGTTTCATTCAGCACATTCTGTATTTAAAAAAGTGGGGCTGTCGCATTTACGATTGAAAAATCGTAGGTGCGGCAGCCCCTTTTGTACCGCCTTCTTTTACAAAACCTTACTCAATATCCAACAAAAATTTCT
>JAZQDJ010000028.1:0-13937 GCA_045546735.1 Lachnospiraceae bacterium
ACTTTCTGAAAATGAATGGTTGAATTTTCTATTTTGGGAGTTGATTTTTTTATTTTTGGTTATACGGAAGTTTTACACTGACTGTTGTGCCTTCTCCGTAAACACTTGAAATATGCACCCCGTATCCCTCTCCGAAGTTCAAGCGGATACGCTCATTTACATTATACAAACCGTAAATATTCTTTTCGGTGGATAATTTCATCTCAATTCCATCTTTTACTTCTGCCATACGCTCCTTGGTCAATCCGATGCCATTGTCCGATACCTGCAGCAGGAAACAATCTTTCTTTGCTTTCCCTGTTACAATAATCTTACCTAATCCGCGTTTATTTTTTATTCCGTGATACAACGCATTTTCCACAAGCGGCTGCAA
The DNA here is from genome assembly GCA_045546735.1 of Lachnospiraceae bacterium. GTDB lineage: Bacteria > Bacillota > Clostridia > Lachnospirales > Lachnospiraceae > SVFI01. The sequence continues at coordinate 374 of JAZQDJ010000028.1, forward strand.
TGTGATTTTCGGTATCAAATAAGGTTCTAATTCCTCGTCCACATCGATTTCATATTCTAATATATCCCGGTATCTGACCTGCTGGATTTCCAGATAACTCCGGACATGCACAATTTCCTCACGGACAGAAACAACCTCTTTTCCTTGATTCAACGAGGCTCTGAAAAAATCCGAAAGACTTCCTACCATACTTACTACTTTCTCCTGCTCACCGGATTCCGCCAGCCAGATGATGGTATCTAACGTATTATATAGGAAATGCGGATTGATCTGTGACTGCAAAAGTTCAAACTCCGCCTTACGCAGACGGATCTGTTCTTTTGTAATACGCTCCAAAAGGTCATTAATTTTATCAATCATAGAATTCAACGAATCGCTGAGCATATTAACTTCCGCTCCGCCGCTCACCGTCGAACGAACAGAAAGATCTCCTTTCGCAACCTGATCCGTCACTTCGCACAGCTCCGTAACCGGCTGAGTAATACTGAGAGGAATATAGTATGAAAGAAATACAATTAACAGTAAAATCGTTCCGAATGCAAGAAACGAAAAACGAATCATCGTCATGAAGAAGTTTTGATACTCTGCACTTGAACTCTGAATATCACGTATTTCATAATATATGTACTGAAAAATAGTTTCTCTCAGCAGCGAAGTTACAATCTGAATATCATTTTCCCATATTTCGATATTGTCCTCATACTTATTTCCGGCTTGAATATTTTCTTCAATACGTGCCACATAATCTTCAAGATTGTGCAAATATTTTTTCACACTCTCAAGGTTCGCACTGTTTTTTTGCGAATCGGTCAAACTCTCCAGTTTATCTACAACCTGATTTGCTTCATCAAGTAAATTGTGAAGTCCCGACTCTTCAATCGTCTTATTGCCAACAATGAGCAAATACGTTTCGTAGTCAAAATCCTTTTTAAAATCCAAACTGAACTCGCTGGCTGCAACCGCCGAGTTAATCATCTGACTATACTCTCTGTTTGCATCCCATAAGTTATAGAAACAAAAAATCAAAAATGCCACCATCGGTACTAACAGCAAAATGTACGAATATCGGATTTTGGCCGTAAACGTAGAATAATTATATATTTGCCTGATTTTTTCCCTCAATTACTCTTCTCCTTCCGTCACTTTTCCGCCACGGTACTGTGTCGGCGTCACCCCTTGTGTCTTTTTAAACAAATACGAAAAATAGTGCGGGTCCTTATAACCGACTTCCATACTGATTACACTGCTTCTTTTTCCTGTACAACGCAACAGCTCTTTTGCCTTATTCATCCGGTAATCCGTCAAATACTTAATAATTGTCTGACCTGTCTGCTGACTGAACACAGAACTCAAATGATTCGGTGAAAAATTCACCACGCTTGCAAGCACATTCAACGACAATTCTTCCATCGCATAATTTTTTTCTATGTAGCGCACAACTTCATCTACAACATCCGCATAACGGTTACTTGCAACACTGTCCCTAAGTTTAATGGCCTTTTTCATAATACGGATTAAATATTCTACCGCGCTCTCCTGATTCGTCAATACTTCCGACGCAACATCAATCGGCTCAATTTCGGTTCTGTCAATTTGCAATTCCTCGACAAACTTCACGACAGTAAAATAGGTATTCATCGTAATGTACTGCAAAAACATCTTAGAACTTACAGCCTGCTTTCCGAGCCCTTCGAAAAAAGCCTCCACAAAATAAGAAACCTCCTCAATGCTGCCCAGTTTTAAAAACTCAATCACTTTTGAACTATCCATCTGCTTCGGTTCTATCTTGCGGATATCAAAATCTTTATCCGGAATCTCCTTATCCAGTTCTCTGCTGTTTAAGATTTGATTTCCTTTCATAAGATACTGCTGTGCCAATGCCTGATTAGCCCTGTCGTAGGACATCGGTAAATCTGTCAACCGGTTCACGGGAACTCCGATACCTCCGAAATAATATGCATTGTCATATTTAGCAAAAATCTCCTCAATATGCGTAACAAAGCGTTTCTGGTTCTCTTCAATTTCCTCTAATGTATCTGCCTTAAAAATAAGATATTTCCCTTCAAAATTGCCTTCGAAACCAATTATATTTTCTTCGTTCACATAGCTTTTCATCTCACGGTCAATGAGCACAAGACTGTTCGAATACTCCTCCTGCTCGTGTTTCATTGATCTGGCTTTGATTAACACGATATTATACCAAATAGAAGATAAATTTATATCCAGCTTCTCTGCTATTTCAAAAAGCTCCGCCACTGTTTTTTGACCGTTAACAAGATATTGAAAAAGCTTTTTCTTTTCTCTTTCAATACTCTCTTCCATCTCCTGTGAATATTTTTCACGAATCTCTTTCTCCAAACGCTTTTCTCGGATTTGTTCTGCCATCGCATCTACTTCTTTCAACAGTTCAGCTCCGCTGATTGGTTTGGATAAATAACGTGAAACTCCGATCTTAATTCCCTCTTTTGCATATTCGAATTCCTGATAGCCTGTCAAAATAATAATCTCCATCCACGGAAATTCTTTCTTTACCATTTTGCTCAAAGTCAGACCATCCATAAACGGCATTTTAATATCCGTAATCAAAATATCCGGCTGTAATTTCTTAATCATCGGAAAGGCCAATTCACCATCACTTGCCTCACCGCAAAATTCATACCCGTGCGCCGCCCAATCGATATTATTTTTTATTCCTTCGCGGACAACCACTTCGTCCTCTACGAGAAAAACTTTCAACATAAAAACACTCCCTATACACATTTTTCCACTATACTATAAGCATACCTTGTCATACCGGAAAACACAACCAAAAAAGCGGGGAAACACTCCCCGCTCTTTCATCTTTACTGTCCGTAATACGCATTCGCTCCATGTTTTCTGAAATAATGTTTATCTTGCAAATCCTGCGGTGCCGGAGAAACCTCCGGATAGATTAATTCTGTCCGAAAAGCCATTTTTGCAACCTCTTCGAGAACTACCGAATTGTGCACCGCATCCATTGCATCTTTCCCCCACGAAAACGGTCCGTGATTTTTACAAAGAACAGCAGGAACTGCCATCGGATCTTTGTTCAATGCTTTAAATTCACTTACAATAAGCACTCCCGTATTTTTTTCATACGCTTCGTCAATTTCTTCTTTTGTCAGACAACGTACACACGGCACTTCACCATAGATATAATCTGCATGTGTCGTTCCGTAACAAGGAATACTTCTTCCTGACTGTGCCCAGCTTGTTGCATAAGAGGAGTGTGTATGCACAACCCCTCCTATTTCCGGGAACGCTTTATAAAGTTCCAAATGTGTCGCCGTATCGGAAGAAGGTTTATATTTTCCTTCCACTTTATTCCCTTCAAGATCCATCACTACCATATCGTCCGGTGTAAGCTTATCATATTCCACGCCGCTTGGTTTGATTACAAATAAGCCGCTCTCTCTGTCGATTCCGCTTACATTTCCCCAAGTAAATGTCACAAGTCCGTATTTCGGAAGAAGCATATTGGCCTCATACACCTGTTTCTTTAATTCCTCTAACATAGTTATCTCCTTTTTATTTCAGCACATCTACTGCCGCATGTTCAATTGCAAGACCTGCCATATAGCGTTTCATAAATGCTTCAAAACCTGCAACGTCTGCCGGATCCGGCTCCATGCTGCTTCCGCTCTGCCCGGCAAAAATCACCTGATTAAGGTAATCCTGCAATGACATTCCGCCTTTTGCCTCTTTCATATAAGCTGCAAGAAGAGCAATTCCCCATGCGCCGCCTTCTCCCGCCGTTTCCATAACAGATACCGACGTATTCATAGCTGCTGCTGCAATTTTCTGTCCGACACCTTTTGTTTTAAAAAGTCCGCCGTGTCCGAACATTCTGTCTACTTTTACATCTTCTTCCTTAAACATAAGATCAAGACCTGCTTTTAATGCTGCAAGCGAAGAATACAAATGCATTCTCATAAAGTTAGCAAGTGTAAACTTATCCTCTGCCTTGCGGACAAACAGCGGTGCTCCTTCATCAAATCCCGTTACCGGTTCTCCCGAAGTATAGTTGTAAGATAATAATCCGCCGCAATCCACATCACCTTCTAACGCTTTATTGTAAAGTGTTGTAAAAAGTGTATTTTTATCAACGCTCGCACCGATACTCTGTGCAAACTCATCAAACACAGAAACCCATGCATTCATCTCAGAAGTACAGTTGTTACAATGTACCATTCCGACAAGCGCACCGTCCGGTGTTGTCACCAGGTCGATTTCCGGATATACCTTAGATAACTCTTTTTCAAGAACAATCATGGCAAACACGCTTGTTCCGGCCGAAACATTGCCTGTTCTCTTGCCTACGGAATTGGTTGCTACCATTCCGGTTCCTGCATCTCCTTCCGGCGGACAAAGCGGAACACCCGCTTTCAGTTTACCACTTACATCAAGAAGTTTTGCTCCTTCCTCTGTCAAGACACCAGCATCTTCTCCTGCTGAGCGTACAACCGGAAGAATCTCTTCCAATTTCCATGTAAAGCCTTCCGGTGCCACAAGTTCATCGAACGTCTTAAGCATTTTGCTGTCATAATTTCCTGTATTCATATCAATCGGGAACATACCTGATGCATCACCGACACCGAGTACTTTCTCACCCGTCAATTTGTAATGAACATAACCTGCTAAAGTTGTAAAGAACGTCACATCTTTTACATGTTCTTCTTTATTTAAAATTGCCTGATACAAGTGCGAAATACTCCAGCGCTGCGGAATATTGTAATTAAATTTTTCTGTCAAAATACCTGCCGCCTGCTCTGTAATCGTATTTCTCCATGTACGGAACGGTACAAGAAGATTATCATCTTTATCAAATGCAAGATATCCGTGCATCATTGCTGAAAATCCAATTGCGCCGAGTGTCGTAATCTCTGCGTCATACTGCATTTTCACATCTTTTACAAGCTGACTGTAACAATCCTGAAGACCTGTCCATACACTTTCCAGAGAATACGTCCAAACACCGTTTTCATACTGATTTTCCCACTCATGACTTCCGGAAGCCAAAGGCGTTCCCTTTTCATCAATCAATACAGCTTTAATTCGCGTTGACCCAAACTCAATACCAAGCATTGCTTTTCCTGCTTCGATTAACTGTTTTGTTTCCATACCCTATACCTCCTGTTTTATCTGTAAAATACCTCTCCGAGCATCAAATCACGCTTAAACTCACGGATTTTTGTATCTTTGTCAATATAAACTGCCTCAATACCCATTGCATTTGCCCAGTCACCCATCTGCTCTGCAGTAAGGTCATATGAAAATGCCGTGTGGTGTGCACCGCCTGCCAAAATCCATGCTTCTGCACCTGTATACATATCCGGTTGCGGAGTCCAGAAACAGTTTGCTACCGGAAGATGCGGCATCGGTTTTTCAACCTTCTTACAATCAACATCATTGATTAACAAACGGAAACGATTGCCGAGATCTACGAGTGATGTGGCCACACCCATTCCCTCTTTGGAAGAGAATACAAGTCTCGCCGGATCTTCTCTGTCACCCATAGAAAGCGGCTGACACTTGATACTAATCGGACCTTCTGCGATTGTCGGACAAATCTCAAGCATATGCGCCTGAAGAATACCTTCTTTTCCCTTCACTAAATTATATGTATAATCCTCAAGCATAGATGTCCCTTTCGGATTCTTAATATCCGCTGTCATAATCTTCATCAGACGGACCATCGCTGCTACTTTCCAATCACCCTCTGCACCGAAACCGTAGCCTTTTTCCATCAAACGCTGAATAGCAAGTCCCGGAAGCTGTTTTAACACACCGAGATCACCGAAATGTGTCACAATTGCCTGATAATTTTTCTCTTCCAAAAATCTTTCGAATCCAAGTTCAATCTGTGCCTGAACTGCTACATGCTTCTTGAACTCTTCCGGATCTCTGCCTTCTAAAAGGATGTCATATTTTTCATAGTACTCGTCAACAAGCGCATTCACATCAGAAGCCGCAACAGCATCCACACTCTCTGCAATCTCATTTACCGGATATGCGTCTACTTCCCATCCGAATTTAATCTGCGCCTCAACTTTATCGCCTTCCGTTACAGCTACGTTACGCATATTGTCTGCAACACGCATCACGCGGATATGACTGCTCTCAACAATACCGATCGCTGTTCTCATCCAAGATGCAAGTTTTCCGATCACAATCGGATCTGCATAGTGACCGACAACAACTTTTCTCTCGATACGCATTCTGCTCACGATATGACCGTACTCTCTGTCGCCGTGTGCAGACTGATTTTCATTCATGAAGTCCATATCGATACTGTCGTACGGAATTTCCTCATTGAACTGTGTATGTAAATGAAGAAGCGGTTTACGAAGTTCCTGCAATCCCAAAATCCATGATTTTGCCGGTGAAAATGTATGCATCCATGTGATAACCCCTGCACATGTCTCATCAAGATTTGCTTCATTAAATGTTTTACGGATGACTTCGTTTGTAATCATCGTAGGTTTCCAAACAACCTCATAAGGAAGAATCCCGGAAGCGTTCATCACTTCCACAATCTTCTGTGAATGAGCCGCTACATTACGCAGACATTCATCCCCATATAAATCCTGCGACCCTGTGCAAAACCAAAACTTGTAATCTTTCTTCAGTAACATACAAATACCTCCTTATATTTCAATAAATATAAGTAAATCATAAAACTTGTACGCACATTATAACAAGTTGTTTTTTTTGCACGAATTTCCAATTACAATTTCCGGTTTTATCAGTATCTGGGGGCTCTTGTCCTCTTCCCCTTTATTCTGTATCAAATCCAGTAACATCTCCGCCGCCATCTCACCCAGTTTTTCCTGCGGATGAACAATGGTCGTCAACTTCAATCCATCCTCACCTACCACATAAGAATTATCATACCCTGTTACGGAAATATCCTCCGGAACACGCTTCCCGGCATCTCGGACAGCCTGGATAACTTTCATGGCAATTTGATCATTGTAACATACAATTGCGTCCATTTTTTCCTTCTCCGTCACACGCCTGCGGATACTCTCATACGGATGAATCACTCTGTCTTCTGTGTAAAACCAGACCACATTATCCGGATTGTATGCAATTCCCGCTTCTGCAAGTGCCTTAACATATCCTTTATGGCGGTTCTGCCCCTGTACATCATCTGCCTTAAATACACCTATGATATTTTTATGTCCGTTGTCCAGCAAATATTTCGTAATCATATATCCGCCACCGCAATCGTCCATAAGCACATGCGGTTTATCACTCATCTGCTCAAAATGCCCCTGAATAAACACATACGGAATGTTATATTCATCCAGTTTTTTATACAAGTTCATATGTCTGCAATAAATCTGACTTTTACTTGGCTCAATAATAATTCCGTCAATATCCTTCTGCAAAATTTCTTCCAGACATCTGGCCTCCATACTGCGGGAATTTCTAGTATTTTTCAGCAAAATGCTATATCCTTCTCTCGTAAATACTGTATCCATTCCTTTAATCACGCGCGGAAAAATATAATCGGAAATATACGTCGTAATTACTGCAATATTCTTGGAATTTCCGCTGTGACGTACAAGCTGTGAACAAAACGTCCCTCTCCCATGCTCTGCATAAACATACCCCTCGTTTTCAAGAATCGCCAGCGCCTTTCGGACTGTCTGACGGCTCACCTCATACTGCGCCGAAAGTTCATTTTCCGAAGGCAATTTATCTCCGGACTTAAGCTCACCCGACACAATTTTCTCTTTCAATTCTTCCATCAGTTTAAAATATTTCAACTCTTTTTTATTCATATTCCACCTCTATATCAGCATACTTTGTATGTAAGTTGCATTTAACTTGTATTTAACTTGTATTTTATCACAGCATTGGCAAATAAAAAAGAGAAACCCGAAATTCTTCGGATTTCTCTTATGGAGCCGACGGGAGTCGAACCCGTGTCCAAAAGCCCATTCCCTGTACTTCTACTATCATAGTCAGTTCTTTGACATTCCCGCCGCCTGCCGGGAGCTGACACCCTGCAGGTTTTAGTAGCTTCATATTACGCCCGTATGCGCAAAGCTTAACATACGTCGTTTCCTACATCGTCGATGCCCGGGTCTTAATGTGTAGGTGCACTAAGTCAGGCAGCTGCAACTAGGCAGCGTATGCTAAATTTTCTTCAGCGTTTATATTTAGGTTTGCGATTTAACGCCATCGCCTTCGGATAGCTTCTCCAGCTGCAAGACCCCTGTCGAAACCATTACGGCCCCGTATCTGTCAGCTTAAAGGTTTTTGACCTTAAACTCTCTCTCTGTTTCACGACGTGCATCTTTCTTTGCAATATCGTGACGCTTGTCGTAAAGTTTTTTACCTCTGGCAAGACCGATTTCCACTTTTACCTTGCCATTCTTAAAGTATACCTGAAGCGGTACAAGTGTAAAGCCCTTCTCCGCCATCTTGCCGGCAAGTTTGTTAATTTCTGCTTTGTGAAGTAATAACTTCCTCACACGAAGCGGATCTTTATTGAAAATATTGCCTTTTTCATACGGACTGACATTCATTCCGTATATCCAGGCTTCTCCGTTTTCGATGCGGACAAACGCTTCCTTCACACTGCACTTGCCGAGTCTTAAAGACTTCACTTCCGTTCCGTGAAGAGCAATACCGGCTTCATACTTTTCATCGATAAAATAATCATGATATGCTTTTTTATTATTTGCGACTAATTTCATCGCATCCTTGGCCACTCTCCTCACTTCCCTTCTGTTTTTATCAGCTTATTCAGTATAACCCATTTTTGACAATTTGTGAATATCATTCAACCACAAGTTCAAAATCAATTGTCTTTAATGAAGTATCGACTTCTTTCACAACAACGTTTACCTTGTCTCCGAGTTTATAACTCTTTCCTGTTGTCTGACCTACCATTTCATACGTTTCTTCACGATACACGTAATAATCTCCCGGAATGCTTGCCACGCGCACAAGCCCCTCCACTGTGTTTTTCAGTTCCACGTAAATGCCCCAGGCTGTAATACCGGAAACCATTCCTTCAAATTCTTCCCCGATTCTCTCCTGCATAAACTGTGCTTTTTTCAGTTTATCCGTCTCGCGCTCCGCCTCATCGGCTCTGCGCTCCATCTTAGAGGACCGTACACATACATCCGGCAAAATCTGCCGGTAATGTTCGATGCGGTCCGCATTTAACCGCCCGCGCAGACTCTCTTTCATGATACGGTGAATCTGTAAGTCCGGATAGCGGCGGATCGGCGACGTAAAATGGCAATAAAACTGACATGCCAAACCGAAATGCCCGACACACACATCCTGGTATTGTGCCCGCTTCATACTGCGCAAAATAAGGCGAGAAAGCATTGCCTCTTCCGCCGTCCCTTCCATGCGGAGAAGTAACTTTTGAAGTTCTTTCGGATGTATTTCTCCCTGCGTCAGTTTTAAAGAATAACCGAAGTTATTGATAAAAGCAGACAATTTCTGAACCTTTTCCGGGTCCGGCTTATCATGCGTACGATAAACAAACGGTACTTCCATCCAGTAGAAATGCTGTGCTACCGTCTCATTGGCAAGCAACATAAAATCCTCAATCATCTTTGTCGCCACATTTCTGTCATACGGCAAAATATCCGTTGGACGCCCCTCTTCATCAAGATAAATCTTACATTCCTGCATATCAAAATCCACAGAACCTCTGCTCTTACGCTTTAAACGTAAAATCTGAGAAAGTTCCGCCATCTGCTCAAACATAGGAACCAGTTCTTTATATTCAGCCGTAAGCGTTTCATCTTTTTCTTCCAAAATACGCGCAACCGCAGTGTATGACATACGTCTGTCCACATTGATTACCGACTCTTTTATCTTATAATCAATGACATTTCCCGCTCCGTCAATCGTCATCAGACAACTGAGGGCAAGCCTGTCCTCGCCTGCATTGAGCGAACACATTCCGTTAGAAAGTGTATGCGGAAGCATCGGAATTACACGGTCTACCAAATACACACTTGTACCTCTCTCAAGTGCCTCTCTGTCCAGCGCCGAATGCTCCTGCACATAATTTGTCACATCCGCAATGTGCACTCCCAAATGGAATAATCCGTCATGCACCGACAACGAAACAGCATCATCTAAATCCTTGGCATCTTCGCCGTCAATCGTTACCATCTGCATCTGTCGCAAATCGTATCTTCCTGCCATATCCGCCTCTGATACAGGTTTTGCCACACGCTCTGCCTGATTAAGTGTCTTTTCTTTAAATGCCTCCGGGATATCATATGCCCTTACGATAGAAAGAATGTCTACCCCCGGGTCATTTACATGTCCCAAAATCTCTGTAATACGACCTTCCGGTTTCTTTCTCTGGCTACCGTAATCTAAAATTTCAACAACAACTTTATGACCTGTTACAGCACCTCTTATTCCATCCGCCGGCACAAAAATATCAACAGGTATTTTTGACTGGTCCGGAATTACAAATCCAAAACTGTTGCTCTTTTCAAACGTCCCTACAATACTTGTAAGACCACGTTCCAAAATCTCGACAATCTCTACTTCCGTCCTGCGTCCGCGTGACGGCGGCAAAAGACGAAAGCCGACCTTGTCCTGATGAAATGCACCGCCCGTCTTATCTTCCGGAACGTAATAATCTTCCTTCTGTCCTTCCACTTCCACAAAACCAAAGCCTTTGGCATTTGCAATAAACGTCCCTTCCAGCACTTTATTCTCAGGCACTTTATATTTTCCGCGCTTTGTAATCTCTACCGAACGCTCTTCTAAAAGTTCATTTAAAATCTGTTTCAGCTCCGGTCTGTCCTCCGGTTCTACCTGCAAAAAGATGGCGAGCTCCTTTTCTTTCATCGGAACATAGAACTCTGTCCGCACCAGATCGTAAATCATCTGTTTTCTTTCTTTATAGCTTTTCTTGTTCATAAAAGTATCCTTTTTCATTTACTATTCCCCAAACAAAAGAAAAGCACTCTAAAAAGAGTGCTTTCCACCAAATTTCATTAAAACTTATTGATGTTTAAAACAACTGCAAGAACAATGAATAAAATCGCAAGAACACGTGTAATCTTTACAAGTGTACCTTCCATAGAACGACCTTTATTCTTTCCCCAGTAACTCTCAGCTGCTCCGCTGATTGTACCGAGACCTGCACTCTTTCCTTCCTGTAATAATACTATACATGTTAAACCGATACATACGATTAAAAATACGATTGTTAAAACAATTCTGATAACGCTCATAATAAAACCTCCTATTGTCACAAAACATGTTTAGTTTAACACAAGATATTTAAAAGTACAAGTGTTTCCTTAAAAATTTATGCTTTAAACGGGTTCATATAACACGAAACCTGTGCAAGTTCTTCTTCAATACTTATAAGCCGGTTATATTTTGCCACTCTTTCGCTTCGACATGGCGCCCCTGTCTTTATCTGACCTGCATTTACAGCTACGGAAAGATCCGCAATAAACGTATCCTCCGTCTCGCCTGACCTGTGGGAAATCACAGCCCTATATCCTGCATGCTGTGCCATTTCAATTGCTTCCATCGCCTCCGACACTGTACCGATTTGATTTACCTTTACCAAAATCGCATTTGCCACCTGAAGCTTTATTCCGGCAGCCAAACGCTTCGGATTCGTCACAAACAAATCATCCCCGACCAGTTGCACTTTATCACCCAGCCTCTTTGTCAATATTTCCCATCCTTCCCAATCATCTTCCGCAAGTCCGTCCTCAATCGAAACAATCGGATACTTTTGAATTAGTCCCTCATAATAGGAAATCATGTCAGCTGCAGTGCGCACAATTTCCGTGCCTTTCGCTTTGCTTTCCCCCTGAAAATGATACAACGCGTCCTTTTCATCATAAAGTTCACTTGATGCAACATCAATTGCAATTTTGATATCCTCTCCCGGCTTATATCCGGAAGACCTTACCGCTTCCGTGATAAAGTCAAGCACTGCGATTGCATCCGGCAAATCCGGAGCAAAACCGCCCTCATCGCCGACTCCTGTCGCATATCCTTTGTCTGCAAGCAGCTTTTTCAGATTATGATAGATTTCCGCACAAATGCGAAGCCCTTCACGAAAATTTCCGGCCGATACAGGCATAATCATAAACTCTTGAAAATCAACCGTATTAGCCGCATGTTTCCCTCCGTTTAAAATATTCATCATCGGAACCGGAAGCCGTCTTGCAAAGCTTCCTCCCAAATACTGATACAAAGGCATCTGCAGAGCCTTTGCCGCTGCCTTTGCGACTGCCATCGAAACGCCGAGTACTGCGTTTGCCCCCAAACTTCCTTTGTTATCTGTTCCGTCCAATTCAATCATAATTTGATCAACTTTCAGCTGGTCCATCGGATTTTGACCTATTAATGCAGGACGGATTTTCGTATTTACATGTTGCACTGCTTTTTGTACGCCGAGGCCGAAATATCTCGTTTCACCGTCACGAAGTTCCATCGCCTCAAACTGTCCTGTACTTGCTCCCGAAGGAACAGCGGCCGAAGCCTGAATAAAACTTCCGTCCGGCTTTCTTACAACCACACTTACCTGGACGGTCGGATTTCCTCTCGAATCCAAAATCTCTGTCGCATGCATATTGTGAATCATAAAATCTGCTTTCATATACTCCTCCTTTAAATCGTTTTTATTAGCATTTTCCACTTTTCCCAAAAACATACAAAAACAGCACGACATTTCTGCCGTGCTGCCACTAAACTTTAATTATTTTTTGATAAGAAGCGATTTACCTGTCATCTCAACCGGCTGCTCTTTACCCATCACTTCAATCAGCGTAGGAACGATATCAGCAAGACATCCGCCCTCGCGAAGTGTATATGCCGGATCGTAGTTCACAAGAATGAACGGTACCGGATTTGTTGTATGAGCTGTAAACGGATCACCTGTCTCATAATCAACAAGCTGTTCAGCGTTACCGTGGTCTGCGCAGATAAACATTGTACCATCTACGGATTTAAGTGCCTCAACTGCTTTTCCGACACACTCATCTACTGCTTCAACTGCTTTGATTGCAGCCGCTTCCACACCTGTATGACCAACCATATCAGGGTTTGCAAAGTTGATAATAATCACATCATATTTCTGTGAAGTAATTGCCTCACAAAGTTTGTCACAAACTTCATAAGCGCTCATCTCAGGCTTAAGATCGTAAGTTGCAACATCTTTCGGAGAGTTTACTAAAATTCTATCCTCTCCTGTATTCGGCTCTTCCACTCCGCCATTAAAGAAGAATGTAACATGTGCGTACTTCTCTGTCTCAGCGATTCTTGCCTGTGTCATGTCATTTGCTGCAAGCCACTCACCGAATGTATTTGTCACTGCAATCTTATGGAATGCAACGTCTTTGTTCGGAATGGTCGGATCGTAATCTGAGAAACACACAAAACAAAGGTCTAATCTCTTTTCACGTGCAAATCCTGTAAACTCATCATCACAGAACGCTCTTGTAATTTCTCTTGCTCTGTCCGGTCTGAAGTTAAAGAAGATTACGCTGTCGCCGTCCTTAATTGTAGCAACAGG
>JAZQDJ010000029.1:0-22997 GCA_045546735.1 Lachnospiraceae bacterium
ATGCAGAATATGGCAGCTTATATTTATCCTGACTATTACAATAGTGCAGCTGCACAGTCAGCATCTACCATGCTTATGATGGTTGGTATGATTGTGGCAGCTATCGTTGCAAAACCACTTGCAAGTAAGTTCGGTAAAGCAGAAGTATCTGTTGTATCTAACTTCTTTGCAGCAGGCGTTATGATTCTTCTTTGGGTAATTCGTCCGGAAAGTGTTTGGGTATACTGCGGACTTCAGATGATTTGCTGGTTAGGTCTCGGCGTATTTTCTATGGTATCATGGGCGCTTATCACAGACGTTATCGACTACTCAGAGCTTAAGAACGGTGTTCGTGAAGACGGTTCCGTATATGCAATGTATTCTTTCGCACGTAAGCTCGGTCAGGCTCTTGCAGCAGGTTTGTCAGGATGGCTTTTGACAGGTATCGGCTACAGCTCGCAGGCAGCTGCGGCAGGACAGGTTCAGACACCGGAAGTATTATCAGGTATCTTTAATATCTCTACTTTACTTCCTGCACTTGGATTTGTATTACTTGCACTTGTATTATGGCTCTGGTATCCGCTTCACAAGAAACAGGTAGATGCAAACGTAGCAGCATTAAAAGAAAAACATGCAAATGACGCACAGTAATGTGCAACAAATAAATAAAAAACGGGGTAAAAGATGAGTACAATGTTAGACGATTTTCAAAAAAAGAAAGACCGGCTGTTTTGTATCGATTCTGATGGATGTGCGATGGACACAATGGACATCAAACATATTCGGTGTTTTGGCCCGTGCATGGTAGACGAGTGGGGGCTTTCTGACTGGAAAGCTCCCATTTTAAATAGATGGAATGACATCAATCTTTATACCATGACACGCGGAATCAACCGGTTTAAAGGGTTGGCGATGGCACTTCGGGAAATACACGAGAAGTATTGTGAAATAGAAGGTATTGATGTGTTGGAAAAATGGGCAAAGGAAAGTCCGGAATTATCCAATCCGGCGCTGGAAAGAGCAATTGCGGAAGATGACAATGTTTGCCTGAAAAAGGCTTTGTCATGGTCAAAGAAAGTGAACGAGAGTATCAATGAACTTTCTTTTGATGAGAAAAAACCGTTTGATGGGGTGAAAGAAGCGTTAGCATATGCTAACCAATTTGGCGATGTGGCAATCGTTTCTTCGGCAAACAGACAGGCAGTAGATGAAGAGTGGGAACTTTATGGATTGCTTGATCATGTGGATATTATTTTGGCACAGGATGTCGGAAGCAAAGCGTACTGTATACAGGAACTTCTGAAAAAAGGGTACGACAAGGATAAAGTGCTTATGACGGGCGATGCACCGGGAGATAAAGACGCGGCAGAAAAGAACGGAGTTTATTTCTATCCGATTTTGGTGCGCCGTGAAAAGGAATCGTGGGAAGAGTTCGTAAGCGAGGCGGTAGGAAGATTGTCAGAAGGTACGTACGGCGGCGAATATCAAGGGAAAAAAGAGAAGGAATTTTTAGATAATTTGAAATAAGGAGAGTGTGAAATGGTTGATTTAAAAGCAAGACCTTATTACTTAAACGACGAAGATATTAAATGGGTGGAAGATACGATTGCGTCTATGACAGCAGAAGAAAAAGTAGGACAGCTTTTCTTCCAGTTGACTTCTTCGCATGACGAAGAACATTTGAAAACATTGATGGAAAAATATCATCTCGGCGGATGCCGTTACAATCCGGCACCTGGCGCAGCGATTGCGGAACAGAACCGTAAGCTTCAGAAATATGCGAAAGTGCCTGTGTTTATTGCGTGTAACACAGAGGCAGGAGGCGACGGTGCCTGTGCAGACGGAACGCTGATCGGAAGCGGCGTAAAAATCGGCGCAACGAACAATGACAAATATGCGTTTGAGCTCGGGAGAATGTCAAACGAAGAAGCGGCAGCTATCGGATGTAATATGGCATTTGCTCCGGTTTGTGACATTGCATATAATTGGGAAAATACAGAGGTTATCGGACGTGCTTTCGGTAACGACCCGGAGCGTGTAGCCCGCATGAGCGTAGAGTATTTGAAAGGTGCACACACAAATCCGGGATTTGCTTGTGCGGCAAAACACTTTCCGGGTAACGGACAGGATTTCCGCGATGCGCACATTTCCAATAATGTGAATTACTTCGATGTGGATGAGTGGGATAAAACGTACGGTCATGTGTACCGCAGTTTGATTGAAAATGATCTTGATGCCATTATGGGTGGGCATATTTTAATGCCGAAGTATGCGAAAGCAATTAATCCGGAGCTTACAGACGATGAAATGATGCCGGCGACACTCTCTAAGGAACTTATGACAACACTTCTTCGTGACAAACTTGGATTTAACGGAATGGTTGTGACAGACGCTTCCCACATGGTAGCAATGACGAACCGTATGAAACGTAGTGAGATGTTACCGCTTTCTATCAATGCTGGATGCGACATGTTCTTGTTTTTTAACGATCCGGACGAAGATTTTGCAACAATGCTTAATGCATATAATACCGGAATTATCAGTGAGGAGCGTATGACGGAAGCACTTACTCGAATTCTCGGTTTGAAAGCCCGTCTCGGACTTCATAAGAAAGCAAAAGAAGACCTTGTTCCTACGCCGGAAGAAGTAGCAGCAGGACTTCGTAAACCGGAATATATGGAGATGCAGAAAGCCATCAGCAAGGATGCGATTACACTTGTGAAATACAAAGATGAAGGCGTACTGCCGATTACACCTGAGAAGTATAAACGTATCATGATTGTGCATATCAAAGGTGCAGGCGGTGCTATGGAAGAGCTGATGAAAGCGATGGGCTATGGCGGCGGAAATCCGGCAGAGCAGCTTAAAGAGAAACTTTGTGCACAAGGCTTTGATGCATTTATTTATGAGAGCCCTCTGGATATTATGAAAAAACAGATGGCTGCAGGGCAGAAACCGGATATTAATCTCTATTTTGCAGGCAAGAATGCGATTGCGGATTTTGTAAAAGACATGGATTTGGTTATTACGGTATGTAATGTTTCAAGCGGACGTCCGAGTTTCGGTCTTTCAAAGGGCGGCGGAGAAATTCCGTGGTATGTATTTGAAATTCCTGTTGTTGTGGTTGCCTGCGGACAACCGACGATGCTTGCAGATATTCCTATGGCAAGAACGTATATCAATACGTATGATTCAAAAGAGAGTACGTTAGATGCGCTGGTAGACAAGTTGCTTGCAGGTAAGGATGCGTTTACGGCAATTGACCCGATTGACAGTTTCTGTGGATTGTTTGATGCAAGATTATAAGTAAAATATAGAGTATCGCGAAAAGGTCTATCTTTGGAGCGGTACTCTTTTTATGTGCTTTGGAATATTAGATCTGGCTACGTGGTAGTTGTTTTGGGATTTGGACAGAGAAAAAGCAACAAAAAGGTTTACATAAATGTAGTTTTTAGGGGATTGTGTAGGGCCAAATGATACGCTAAACATTTTTTGGACAGAGTGTTGAACATAAAAATAGAAAAACCTGTGGCCAAACAACACAATTGTACCAATATAGGCAGAAGATATAAAGAAAGTAGGAAAAAATACCGATATTTACCATAAGCAGGGACAGCGTGTGAATTCAACGGAAAGCTTGAGGTCAGACGCCTTTTTACAATGAGGAGACACTATATGACAATTGGAATTTCACAAAGCAAACATATC
The DNA here is from genome assembly GCA_045546735.1 of Lachnospiraceae bacterium. Taxonomy (GTDB): domain Bacteria; phylum Bacillota; class Clostridia; order Lachnospirales; family Lachnospiraceae; genus SVFI01. Next base: position 3,688 of record JAZQDJ010000029.1, read on the forward strand.
AGTATGGATTTTGAGGCGGCAGCAAAACTTGGTCAGCAAAGAGGAAATTTTGCGGCGCAGATGGCAGCGGCAAGAGCACAGGAAACGCAGAGTGACGGTGATGCACAGCCTGTTGTGCTCGGAATGGCCTTTTTGGACGTCGGAAAAAGTCAGTCGCTTGGAATGACTGCTTCATATTTGCCGGAATCAACACCGGATCATCCTATGATTCAGGTTGGAATTACCTTCCCGGGCGGAGTAAAAGAAACGTATGACATTGCAATCAATGAAATAGATCCTACAAATGCAACAGAGATGGAAATGTTTGCGCTGTGTCATTATAACGATGCACTTGGAAAAAAGGAGGTTGCATCTACGTTCGGAAGCTGGCATGTGCTCAAAAATAACGGTCGGAATGCAGAGATGATTGGAAGTTTTTCCATGGCACATTCGGTAGACGAATTTACAACGGTAAGACAGGAATGGAATGCCATGGTGGGAAGCATGAAAGAAACTCACATGAACGCAGGCGTTTTTAAGCAGGCGTTGGATGCGGACAAGCTTCTTGAGATGTTTAAAGAATACATGGATGAGATGTATGAGCGCATTCAAAGCGGAAAAATCGGAGAACCGTCATACCAAATTGGCGGAGAATCTTTTACCGAGGAAGAATGGGATAACATGCTTGAGAATTTCGATGATATTGAGGAAGATATCAGAGAGGAAATGCGCAAAGAGCATGAAGAGCGCAGAGTGGAACAACTGGAAAAGGAGCAGGGAATTAAAGTAACCGAAAAGCAGGATGCGCAGGAAACGGAAGGAGCCGTAACAGATGAAGATTGGAAATCAGACACACTTTTATAAAAATGAGAATATGGATGCATATGTACAACAAAACTATATGCGTAAAAGCGTACAATTAAAAGATTATTCACAAGTACTGACAGCAGTACATAAAGGAACACTGACTGTGGACGGCGTGACACTTGAACTTTCCGATGAAGTGCGTGCAGCGATTAAGGCGGCAGATGAGCAGCGTTTTAAAGATTCGGAAAAATTGATTGAGTTTAATACAGCGGTCCATAACATGCATGTGTCGGAGCAACAGGGCGATGCGTTGAAAGGTCAGATGGAAATGCAGGCGCGTGCACTTGAGATTGCAAGGCGCATTTCCAAAGGCGGAAGAGTTCCGATACAGGATGAAAAACTTCTCATGGAGTACAGCGATGAACTTTACAAGATGGCAAAGCAGGCGGCAATGATGGCAAAAGAACATGAAGAGTACGAAACCCTGCTTGAAGAAGCGGGAGAGCAGAAAGAGTATGATGTCAAAGAGGGGCAGATTGACGCAAAATTCGAAGTGCAGGTGGATGTCGTTATGGGAGAAACACCGGTAGTGGAAGGCGTATCGGAAGTGACTGTGGATAATCCGACAATGTAGCTACGGAGGTGAAAATGGACTATATTTTACAAACAGAAAACCTATGTAAAAAATATAAAAAAACGCAGGCGCTGGACGGACTTTGTATGCATGTTCCGAAAGGAGCTATCTACGGATTTGTCGGGAAAAACGGAGCCGGAAAGACAACGCTGATTCGAATGATATGCGGGCTTTCTAAGCCGACATCCGGAAACTACACATTATATGGAGTTACAAATACAAACAAGGAAATAAAGCAGGCAAGAAAACATATGGGTGCGGTGGTAGAAACCCCGGCGCTTACTTATGATATGACAGCCGAAGAAAATCTAAGACAACAGTATCGGGTTCTCGGGCTGTCTTCTTTTGATGGAATAAACGATTTGTTGAAACTGGTCGGGTTGGAAAACACGGGGAAAAAGAAAGTGAAAGCCTTTTCGCTCGGAATGAAGCAGAGATTGGGAATTGCAATGGCACTGGCGGGAGAACCGGATTTTCTTGTGCTGGATGAGCCGACAAACGGACTTGATCCGCAAGGAATTATAGAACTGCGTGAACTGATTTTAAAATTAAATCATGAAAAGGGAATTACGTATTTGATTTCCAGTCACATTTTAGATGAATTAGCGCGTATTGCAACGCATTACGGAATTATTGAACGGGGAAAAATGATAAAGGAATTCAGTGCGCAGGAACTGGAAAAAGAGAGTGAAACACACATACATATTAAGGTCGAAGCTTCTGAGTCGGAGAAGCTTTTGGGAGTGCTAAGCGAACATGGTATTTCCTATGAAATTATCTCGGAAAAAGAAAAAATGCTGGAAGAGTATTTTGTGTCTTTGACAGGAGGTGAGGGCAATGCGTAGATTACTCCGTGCTGATATGTATCGGCTATACCACAATAAAAAAATATGGATTGCCCTGCTTGCTATGCTTGCAGCTGCAGGGATGATGATCATGATGCAATATACGTCGATGGATTATGAAGTGCCTTTGAGCAGAGTGATTTTTTTGCCGATGACCTTTTTCGGCCTTGTGCTTGCGGCGTTAACCGGCTTTTATACAGGAGAAGATTTCAGTGAAGGAACCGTGCGGAATAAGATTGTAGCGGGGAACAAACGCAGCAGTATTTTTACATCACAGATGTTTTGTGTGTGGACAGCATCGCTATTTTTATATGTGATTACAATATGTTTGACAGTTAGTATAGGCTTACTCTTATTTGCACACGATGTCGATACATTAGAAATAATTTTTTGTTTCTTTCTCGGGATTTTAACCGTGCTTGCAATGGGAAGTTTGTTTTTTGTAATTACTATGTGTGTCGGAAATCGTTCCGTGGCAGTTACCGTATGTATGGCATTGGCATTTCTGATGTTGTTTTTGTGTTTGCATACAAACCAGATTTTGGCGCAGCAGCCATATAAGGATGGTGTTGCAAATCTTCATTATGTGTCAGGTGCAAAGAGGATATGTTATGAGCTTTTGCATGACATAAATCCGATGGGCCAAATTGCACAACTTTCAGAGATGAAGTGTTTGAATGCGATTCGATGGATAATGGTAGATATTATCTGGTTCATCGGAACAGGTGCGGTCGGAATTCTTGTGTTCGGTAAGAAAGATATCAAATAAAAGGGCAGTTGTTTTTGACAGTCGTCTGTGCGTTACAGACGGCTGTTTTGTATTGCGATATTTAGGCTGTAATGATAAAATATAGAGGAAAAAAGGAGGAATAAACTTATGGTAAATGTAAAAGGAAAATGGGCGCTTATTACAGGGGCAAGTCGCGGTATCGGATATCATGCAGCAAAATTCATGGCACAGCAGGGATGTAACCTTGTGCTTCATGCAAGAAGTGAGCAGCATTGTGAAAAGGTGCTGGGCGAAGTGAAGGCAATGGGTGTGGATGCTTATGTGGTGACAGCAGAATTGTCTGATTTTTCGCAGATTGAAGCGATGTTAAAATGCATCGATGAAAAAGGAACACAGATTGATATCATATTAAATAATGCCGGTATTCAGGTAGCGTATCGTGATGAATATTTAAAAACACCGATGTCTGATTATGAGACAAGTTTCAAAATCAATACAATGGCACCGATGATGATTTGTTATCACTTTTTGCCGAAAATGGTTGAGAGAGGATTCGGCCGTATTGTGAATACGTCAAGCGGTATTGCGCTCGATCCGCAGCAGGCAGGTTATTCGGCGAGTAAGGCGGCTCTCGACAAAGTGACGGTAGATTTGGGTTCAAAATATGAAGGGACAGATATTATTTTAAGTCTGGCAGATCCGGGCTGGTGTCGCACAGATCTTGGCGGTGAAAAGGCACCGAACGACCCGGCGAGTGCAATTCCTGGAGTGGTAGTCGGAGCATTTGTGGATGACGGAAAATCCGGAAGATGGTTTGCGGCAGCTGACTTTTACGATATGACGATAGAAGAGGCCGTGGAGAAAGCGAAAAATCAAGTCTCACGCTTGTAAATATAGGTTGTTTTTCTGTGAGAAATGTTATAGTATAGAAATATATAGAAACGCCTAAACATTTCGGCGTATTTATACGATATAATGTTTAGGAAAGCGCCGGGCAAACGGACTTGCCTGAGAACATATCAAGGAGGAATCGTTATGAGCGTAAACGGAGTAAGCAGTAGCACAAATGCATATGCAGCATATTCATCTACTGCAACCAAAGCAGCGAAGCCGGCAGAGGCTGCAGCAGCAAAAACCAATGACACAGGTGTAGTGTATGAGCCATCTTCCGTGGGCAAGATGTCAGACAGTGAGAGAGCAGCACTTGTGCAGAAATTAAAAGCGGATGTAGAATCCCGTACAAATCAGTTGACAGATCTTGTACATCAGATGATTTCCAAACAGGGAAATGCCTACGGACAGGCAAATGATATTTGGAAATTCCTGGCAAGCGGTGATTTTACCGTAGATGCACAGACGAAGGCACAGGCACAGGCTGATATCGCAGAGGACGGATACTGGGGAGTGAAACAGACTTCAGACCGTATTTTTGATTTTGCGATGGCACTTGCAGGTGATGACGAAGAGAAGATGCAGGAGATGAAATCCGCATTTGAAAAAGGATTCAAGCTTGCAGAGAAAAAATGGGGCGGAGAACTTCCTGAGATTTCACAGAAGACATATGATGCTGTGAACAAGAAGTTTGATGACTACTTTGCATCAAAGAAAGAAGTAACAGAATAAGAGCATGAGAGCTTTCACTTTAGGGTGAAAGCTCTTTTTATTCGCTTTGCGGGTTTTCTGAATTTGTTGGGAAATTGGGCCGAATCGAGGAAATTTTGGGACCGAGGTCCAAAATTTTGAAGCATTTATAAAAGATTTATTGGATTGGGCCGAATTGAGAAAATTTTGGGCCGAGGGTCCAAAATATTAAGAAAAATGTCCAAGCGGGAATAATTACTACAAAGTATTTCGCAAATTCTTTTATTTGTAGTATAATAAACTAGTTAAAATAAAACATAGGGATAAAGATATGATGCAGCAAAAAGCAGAGAGAATAAATAAGTATTTGGCACAAGCAGGAATTTGTTCGCGCAGACAGGCAGATGAATTAATTGCGCAGGGAAAAGTACTGCTCAACGGCCAAATTGCCCAAAACGGAATGAAAGTTTGTCCGGGGGATAAAGTAGAACTCATCGGCGGCAAAGAACAGAAGGCCAAAAAAGAAATTAAGGGAAGTGCGGATAAAATTGTTCTTGCTTTTTATAAGCCGATTGGTGTGACGTGCACAGAAAAGGATAAATTTGCCGATAAAAAAGTACTTGATTATGTCAAGACAAAGACACGTGTAACATATGCGGGGCGGTTGGATAAAGAGTCGGAAGGACTTATGCTTCTCACAAATGACGGGGATTTGATACAGCGTATGATGCGCGGCTCGGAAAAACATGAAAAAGAATATGTTGTCAAAGTTCATAAAGAGTTGACAGAAGAATTCATTGAAAACATGCAAAAAGGGGTGTATTTGGAAGAACTGGATCGCACAACGAAACCATGTCCGGTCATTATGGAGGGGAAATATACGTTCCGTATTGTACTTACACAAGGTATGAACCGTCAGATACGTCGTATGTGTGAGACATTTGGGTACAAAGTAAAGGCGCTGAAACGTGTGCGCATCATGAATGTAGAACTCGGTCAATTGAAACCGGGTCAGTCGCGTATACTTACAAAACAGGAAAGCAGTATGCTTTACCGGGCGGTCGGAATGAGTGTTCCGGCGGAATTATTAAAGTAGAGGAAGAATGAAATGGATCAAAGGGAGAGAATGAAAGAGCTGATTGCTCTTTTAAATAAAGCATCCAAGGCATATTATGCGGAGGATACGGAGATTATGAGTAACTACGAGTATGACAAGCTTTATGACGAACTCGTAGAACTTGAGAAAGAGTCGGGAATTACGCTGGCGGGTTCGCCGACGGTAACTGTCGGATATGAGGCAGTGGATGCACTTCCGAAGGAGCGACATGAAAAACCGATGCTTTCTTTAGCGAAGACAAAAAGCAGAGAAGAGATTGCAGAATGGCTTGAGGATAAAGAAGGACTTCTTTCCTGGAAGCTTGACGGCCTTACAATTGTTGTAACTTATGAAGGCGGAACTTTGCAAAAAGCAGTAACGCGCGGAAACGGAGAAGTCGGGGAAGTTGTGACAAACAATGCAAAAGTGTTTAAGAATCTTCCGGCGAGAATTCCGTTTACGGGCTCACTTACACTGCGCGGTGAGGCAGTGATTCCGTACTCGGAGTTTGAAAAAATCAATGCAGCAATTGAGGATGTCGGGGCGAAATATAAAAATCCGAGAAACCTTTGCAGCGGATCGGTCAGACAGCTCAGCAATGAAGTGACAGCACAGAGAAATGTGTATTTCTATGCTTTTTCGTATGTTGCTGCAACAGAAAACGGGGCAGAACCGGAATTTGAAAATGACAGAGAGAATCATTTTAAATTCCTGAAAGAACAGGGATTTGATGTGGTGGAATATATCAGAGTAAACGCAGGCAATGTCAGTGATGCGATAGAGACGTATGCCCAAAAAGTAAAAGAGTATGACATTCCGTCGGATGGGCTTGTACTTTCGTATTGTGATTTGGCGTATTCATCATCCCTCGGCCTGACAGCAAAATTTCCGCGTCATTCCATTGCATTTAAATGGGCGGATGAGATTGCAGAGACGACGCTTCGCGAAGTGGAATGGAGTCCAAGCCGTACCGGTCTGATTAATCCGGTAGCGATTTTTGATGATGTGGAGCTGGAAGGGACTACGGTCAGCCGTGCAAGTCTTCATAATATCAGTTATATGAAAGCTCTTGATCTCGGTATCGGTGACAGAGTAACTGTATATAAAGCAAACATGATTATTCCGCAGCTTGCGGAAAACCTGACGCGCAGCGGAATGATGGATTTACCGGAGAATTGCCCGGCCTGTGGGGGAGCAGTGGAAGTGCAGGCGGCAAATGAGGCAGAAGTCCTTTGCTGTATCAATCCGGATTGCCCGGCGAAAAAACTGAAATCCTTTGCACTGTTTGTCAGCCGCGATGCGATTAACATCGACGGTATGTCAGAGGCAACCTTGGAGAAATTTATCGGAAAAGGATTTATTCAGGAATATGCGGATTTATTCCGTCTGGACAGATTTAAAGACGAGATTACGCAGATGGAAGGCTTTGGTGAAAAGTCCTACAAGAAACTGATTGAAAATGCGGACAAAGCACGAGAAACAAGTTTGCCGAAGGTAATTTATGCACTCGGAATTCCGGGGATCGGGTTAGCTAACGCTAAAGTGCTTTGTAAGTTTTTTGATTATGATTTGGAAAAAATCCGCACCGCACAGGCAGAAGAACTTGCGACAGTGGAAGGGATCGGCGAGGTACTTGCAGGAGGAATCTGCGATTATTTTGCAAAGCCGCAAAACAATGCGGTACTTGACCGTCTGACAGAGCAACTGAACATAGAAAAACCGCAGGTAAATGTGCAGGAGCAGAATTTGGAAGGTCAGATTTTTGTAATTACAGGTTCACTCAATCATTTCGGAAATCGTAGCGAACTCAAGGAACTTATTGAGGCGCACGGTGGCAAAGTGACGGGAAGTGTGACAAGTAAGACAAACTACCTGATCAACAATGATATTACATCAACTTCCGGTAAGAATAAAAAAGCAAAGGAACTCGGTGTTGAGATTATTGATGAGGACGGTTTTCTTGCCATGGCGGGAATTGAAGTGTGACATAGACATATCGGAAAGGTTTATGGTATACTACTAAACGATGTAGAATTTAGAAACCGAGGTTAAAGTAATGCCAATTAAAATACAGAGTGATCTTCCGGTAAAAGAAATACTGGAAAATGAAAATATATTCGTGATGGACGAAAAGAGAGCGTTCGGGCAGGATATCCGTCCGCTGAAGATTTGCATCTTAAATCTGATGCCGCTTAAGGAAGACACAGAACTGCAGCTTCTTCGTGCCATGTCCAATACTCCGCTTCAGGTGGATGTTGACTTTATGAAGACGAGTACCCATGTATCCCAGAACACATCTGCCAACCATTTGAACCGTTTCTATAATACGTTTGATGAACTGAAAAACAAACGTTATGACGGACTGATTATTACAGGGGCACCGGTAGAACAGATGGAGTTTGAAGAGGTGGACTATTGGGAAGAACTTTGCAAGATTATGGATTGGTCGAAAGAAAATGTCACTTCCACATTCCATATTTGCTGGGGAGCCCAGGCGGGACTTTATTATCATTTCGGTCTTGAGAAAATCGGACTTCCGGAGAAGATGTTCGGTATTTTTGAGCACAAGGTAATGAACCGTAAGATTCCGCTTGTACGTGGATTTGATGATTATTTTGTGGCACCGCACAGCAGACATACGACGGTTTCACCGGAGGCGATTCACGCAACAGAGGGACTTGTTGTATTGGCGGAGTCAGAAAAAGCGGGAGTGCTTTTATGTATGACGCCGGACGGAAAACAGATTTTTGTAATGGGACATTTGGAATATGACCGTGTGACATTGCAGAATGAGTATGAGAGAGATTTAAAGAAAGGACTTCCGATAAAAATGCCGGAGAATTATTTTCCGGAGGATGATGCAAGTAAGCGCCCGCATTTACAGTGGCGTGCGCACAGTAATAATTTATACAGCAACTGGCTGAATTACTACGTATATCAGCTAACACCGTATGAGTGGTAAAATATGGAATCGGACGAGAAAATAGTACTCGTCCGATTTTTTTATTGCAAAAACAATATTGCCGTGTTATAATTTGGAAAATCGTACGAGTACGAAAAAGTAAAGAGGGAAGAAACATGGCAAAACAAAATACGAAATTAAAAATCAAGCAACTTGCATTGCATTATTTTTTGGAGAAAGGTTATGCGCAGGTGTCAGTGGGAGACCTCTGCAAATTGATGGGAATAAGCAAAGGTACCTTTGTATTTCATTATCCGACAAAAGAAAATCTTCTGGTGGAACTGATTAAGGATTTGTGTGATTTTCAGTGGAAGATTATGGAACAGGAGATAAAAGTGGAGAAAGATCCGCTTGTTGCATATTTGTATGAACTGGCAACTATGGCAGGAAGTTGTTATGATAATCCGCCGATTCGGGAGTTGTATGTATCGGCGTATATCCATCCGGCATCGCTGAAAGTGATTCGGGAAAATGATACGGAAAAGGCGAAGAGGGTATTCGGAGATTATTGTAAAGAGTGGGAAGAAAACGATTTCATTATAACAGAGGATATTGTTTCGGGCATAGAATATTCCATGTTTGCAACAGAACATGAAACTAAGATACCGCTGGATGACAGATTAACGGGAATTTTTGATGTGATTTTGCAAAGTTATCACGTGCCTGAATATATTAGAAAAGAAACAATCCAAAAGGTGTTATCGATGGACTATCGGGAACTCGGAAAACGAATTTTGAATGAATTCAGGGAATATGTGGAAGAAGTTCATCAAAAAGAGCTAGAGGAAGCGGCTGATAAAAAGAAGACTGGAGTGAATGTATGAAAAAGTTTTGGAGTTTTTTATTATGTTTGGCATTAATCGTACCGATGTTTTCGGGAATGGGAACTATTGTACAGGCAAAAGCAAGCGGTATGAAAGTGGTTGAGAATAATCTCAACGGTCATATCGGATTTGAGGTTTCCGTAAGCCATGACGCGGCGAACAAAAAGGTGACAATTGTGATAGACGGAACCAATACAAATAATGGAAGCGGAACGAGTAAATATTTTAAACTTGAGCCGGAAATGTATACGATGGCGGGAGGAAAGCCGGGATGGAGTCAGCCGACGTATGACAGCGGTGAGGACGGCGATCCGCTGAAATCGACGATAGTATATACGTATAGTAATGCGGAGGAATTGTACGGAATTTACAACATTCGTTTTAATCATTTTTCGTTTTACTACCAAAGACCGGGATTTTCGGTGATAGATAATGTCTACTGGTTTGATAACTATTATGTTACTCTGGTGTTTCCGATGTCGGACAGCATAGAAAACAGCATGGGATTTAGTGCCCAGGTGAAAAAAGTATTAGATGACGGTTCGCCGGAAGAATACGGACCGCTTGATACTTCGATGAATATTACGGCGAATGATATTAATTTTTATAAAATTTATGCGAAAGGTGAACCTCTTTTTACACAGGGAACAATGCTTTCCAAAGGGTATGACTATTCGTATGAATGGACCGTACCGAGCGGTGAAAAAATAACCGGACAGCAGGCGCATGTGCAGACTTACGGATGCGGAAATTATACGGTAAAAATTACTGCGACGAGACAAAATACAGCAGAAGGGCAGTGGGCGGCTGATGCCGGTTATAAGGAAAGTTATACGGCAGAGAAAAACATCTGCGTCAATCAGTCGGATTATGTGGATTATACCTACTGGAGGGGTGACGTAAGCTTTGGAGAGGTTCCGGTCGGAGGAAAGATACAGTTTTGGTACCCGGATACGCCGCAGGGAACACTGAAAGTCGTAGCGCCGGACGGAACGGAGTATACAACGACAAGCAAGGCGGTTACGATTACGGATTTTGCAAGAAAAAAACATGAGGGAACATATACGTGGACATATTATCCGGATAATCAGTTATATCGCATAAAAAGCGGAACAAAAGACCTGGCGGAGGTTACACCGATTGATTCATTACCGGTGGTGACAATTCCGCCGGAAGTTTCGCGATCCACCTTGGAAGAACAGATTCAGATGAAAGCGGATATTCCGGGGACATTCCGTATTTCTTCGAAAAGCGCGGACGGAACGACTACTTTGTTTGAGGAAAAAACATATTCTTATACAGATACTGAACTTTCAGTAGCGGTAAAGGATTTGGCCGGGGATGAGCCTTTGGCCGGAGCGTATAAGTTACAGTATGTGTTTACTCCGGCGGCGGAATATAGTTCGGAATATAAAGCAAAGAGCGGAAACATGGATTATGCAATCGTAGAAAAATGCGGAATATCCATTGTGCAGGCAAACGGCGGGACTGTGAAGGTAAATGACATATCGGATGCTTCTTTCTCTGTGAATAAAGGAACTGCGATGACGGTTACGGCAGTTCCGGAGACGGGCGGACATATATATTCTTCCGTTACTTCGATTTTACTTGACGGTCAGCCGATGGAAAATGTTACGTTCCATCAGGACGGCTCTGCAACCGCGCAGTTTACGGCGCAGGAATATGAAAAAGTCTATGAAGTATCGGCGACGTATGACATGACAATGCTTGCATTAAAATCCGGACAGAAGTTTTACAAGGATGGAGATATTACAGCTGAAAACTTAAGTGCAGTTGAAAAAGAATTGTTTGATTTAGTATACGATGCACAAAACAGTATATTGCCGGATATGGGAAATGCACAGGTAAGTGTGAAGTATCTGGCGGGGATCTATTATGAGTTTTCTATGGAAAACGGACTTACAGAGAGGCAATATATTGAAAACCTTAACGCGGCAGCCCCACAAGGGTCTACTGTATATGGCGCACACACATTCGGTGCAAATGCGCAAGAGAAGATATACGTTACGCTTACGCTGGAAGGAAAAACCTATGAGACTTCTGTAAATATTAACGTTTCCAACGTGAACCGAGTAATGAATACATCTTACCAAACGGATTATACCTATAATGCCAATCCGATTCCGGCTCCGACGGCGGAAAACTTTAATATAGCAAGTCAGACCGCCCCTGTTTTTGAATGGTATGAGGGGCAGACAAAGCTTGACGGTGCACCGACGGAAGTCGGAAGTTATATGTTGAAAATTACGGTGGCAGAGACGGCAAATTACGGACCGGCGACGCTTGACGTTCCGGTGACAATTTCTGCGTATCGCTGTGGGGATGCAATGTTATCCGGTGTTTTGGGAGAAGACGGATGGTATACAAGTGAGGTTGCTGTTTGTGCTCCGGACGGACATGAGATATCTACAGATAAACAGGATTGGCAGGCTGATATTTCGGTGACGCAGGACGGTGAAACTGAAATCGGATATTATTTGAAAAATACAGAAACCGGTTATATTTCCGAAGAAAAAACAATTACGGTAAAACGTGATGTCGTTGCACCGGAAGGAGAGGTTTACTTTGAAGAGAATCCGGTAAAAACGGCATTAAACACGATTACATTCGAGCTGCTTTTTAACCGGGCATTTGATGTTGTTATCACAGCCGCGGATGATACGAGTGGCGTGAAAAAGACAGAATATTATGTGTCGGATAAAGCGTTAGAGGCAAGTGAAGTGACGACGATTCAAAGGTGGATGCCATATGAGGCATTTGATGTTCCGGCGGTAGATAAGAAGAAAACTGTTGTTTATGTCAAAATTACGGATTATGCCGGGAATGTGACGGTGTTTGCTTCGGACGGTACAGTATTTGATATTACAGCACCTGTGATAGAGGGAATTACAGACAAAGAAAGTTACTGCACAACACAGAGATTTACAGTTGCAGATGAACATCTGCTGCAGGTAACTGTCAATGGAAATCCGGTATCTGAGTATGTTTTGCCGGGAAATAAGGACATGACATATGTTGTGAAAGCGAGCGACGAAGCCGGAAATGTGAGGACGATGACAGTGACGATGAAATCGTTGACGACACTGCTTGCATCACTTTCTGCAGCGACGGGAGAAAATGTAACTTTAGAAGATAAAGAAGCAGTGGAAGATATTGTAAAAGATCTTGAGGATATTATTCAAAACAACAGCGGTGAATATTCAGAGCAGGAAATTGAACATGCGAAGAAAGAACTGGAAAAGGTGCAAGATCTTATTGAGACAATGGAAGAGGCAGAAGAAGTGATTTCCGAAATAGAGGATGCACTGCAAGCGTTTGACGAAAATCCGGACGATAAGGAGACGGTTGAAAAGGCGCTGGAAGCCCAAAAATCATATGACAGTCTGGATGAGGAGGCAAAAACACTCATCGATAAAGAAACGGTTGATAAATTGCTGGAAGTAAGTAAAGAAGCTGTTAATTTTAAGATGATAAAAGGTCATGACGGTATATATGTAAGAGGAACGAAAGAAGGACTGTCTTTTACGGCAGATGGTGATTTCGAACTTTTTAAAGAAGTAAGAGTGGATGGAAGAAAAGTTCGCAAAGAAAATTATACGGCAGAAGAGGGAAGTACAATTATTGTGCTAAAACCGAAGTTCCTCAATACTTTGAAAAACGGAAAACATAAATTAACTGTTGTTTATCAAGTGCTGGGCACAGAATATGAGGCGGAATGTAACTTTATGATAGAGAAAGAAAAAACAGCCGGCCAATCAAATGACAATGCTCAGAACGATGTAACTTCAAAGACAAGAACGTCTGTGAACGCCCCGGCTACAGGGGATGAGGCCAATCTGCTTGCATGGATGTTTGTATTTGTGCTTTCAGTATCTGTTTTGGCTGCGGTGATTGTTATAGGTTTAAAAGAACGATATAACTCGAAGACAGATGAGTCATAAGGTGTCGGGCAGTGTGACATGGTTACGCTGCCCTTTTTTTTTCAGCCATTATCTGTTATAATGAATATACTTATGGATTTTTATGAATACACAGGAGGGAATACGAATGATTTGCAAATGCCAAAACTGTTCGGCGGCACTTTTTTTCAAGCCGAAAAGCGGAATGTTAGAGTGTGATGCCTGCAGCAGCGCCTATTGGCCGGCGCAGTTTGATGAGGAACTGAATGCAGAAGGCGAAATGGAAGTAGACTACTATACATGTACTGCCTGCGGAGCGGAACTTGCGGTAAACGGAGTGGAAAGTTCAACGTTTTGTTCATATTGCGGACAGCCTACGGTTGTGTTTGACAGAGTTTCTTCTGCGAAAAGACCGGAATATATTATTCCGTTCAGTGTATCAAAGGAAGAAGCAGTAGGATTGATTCGTAATTACATAGAGAGAGGTAATTTCGTACCGGAAGAAATCAAGAATTTTGAGGTGGAGCGTGTCAGAGGAATTTACATTCCGTTCTGGCTCTATGATGTGGAATATGAAGATACGCAGTTTTTGACAGGTGAAGTCGGAAGCGGAAAAAATGCTCATACCGAATATTTTAAGAGGAGTGCGAAAGTGACATTCCACAACATGACTTTGGATGCATCAAAACAGCTCAATGATGGTGTTTCGCAGCGCCTTGAGCCTTACGATACGCGAGGGCTTGCAGATTTTCATTCGGCATATTTATCCGGATTTTATGCAGACTGTTTTGATTATGGAGCAGATGAAATGGAAGGCCTTGCGAGATTCCGCTGCAGGAATTTGTTTGATGAAGAGGTGAAAAAGTCTATTTCGGCTGATAAAATCAGACTCGAGTCACATAATCCGCATGTCAATGTAACAGACAGAAAATATGCGATGCTTCCTGCATGGTTCATGACGTTCCGTTATGAAAATGTACCGTATACGATTTTGGTCAACGGACAGACAAGGAAGGTGGTCGGAGCAGTTCCGTATGATCAGGGAATGGCGAAGACGCGTATGTTTGCAATTACTACATTGCTTTCTCTTGTACTTTTACCAGTTATGTATTTCCTGCTGATGCTTGCAGGCGAGGACGATGAAACATTAAAACTTATCTTTGCGTTAGTTGGTGCTGCATTTATATGCTGGCAGAGCGGTATGAAAAAAATGAAGAACTTAAAGAGCAGTATCGAGCGGACCAGAGAGTCAGCGATGAACAGTTTTGTGAAAGATAGGCAGGAGGGATAATATGTTTGTTATAGCGCTTGTTTTAGCTGTAGTTGCGGCTTACTTTTTTGCATACGGTATTGTGGCAGGACAAATTTATAAATCCAATAATTACGGTGATTCAAAGGGAGAGGTGACTGATTTTTCCCGTGGCACATGGAACATTGTGTCTTCGATGAATTACAGGACGAAGAAGAAAAACTGGCTGAATGACAAGTTCCTTATGGAAAATGTGGCGAGGATTAATAGGGGATAGTGAGAATGAAACGTAGTTTGAAAGAAGTTTTTATACGTGTAATTTTGCTTTTGATTGGTCTTGTGATTGCACATCTCGGTGTTACCCTGTTTTTGCTTGCAGACCTCGGAGCGGATCCGTTTAATGTACTTGTGCAGGGGATTTTTCGTACACTTTCAAAAGTGCCGGTATTGTCGTTTTTGACACATGGATACACGCATATTGCAATCTGTTTTTTGATTATTATTGTGCTTTTGATTGTGGACAGAAACTACATTAAAATCGGAACGGTTTTATGTATGGTCTGCGGCGGACCTATTATTGACTTTTTCAGTCTTATTCTGACACCGCTTTTTGCGTCAATGCCGTTTGTGCTGAAAGTCGTGATGCTCGGTCTCGGATGCGTGATTTTGGCATTCGGAATGACGATTGTAATTAAGTCGGATGCGGGAACGGGACCGAATGATTTGGTGGCGGTAGTCATCAGTGATAAAATGAAAAAGAAATTCGGTATTGTCCGGATTATTGTAGATGTCAGCTTTGTGCTGGCAGGATTCCTGCTTGGTGGCGTGGTCGGACTCGGAACGATTATCTGTGCCTGTCTGGTAGGGCCTGTAGCCGGTGTGTTTATGCCGCACAATGAGAAACTTGTAAACAAAGTAGTCGGAGTGTTTTTGAAGAATGAAAGAAAAAACGGATGATATTTCCGGGTATCTCAAAGACCGGGAACACATAGCGAATACATATGTAATGCAGTGCTTTACTGTGACGATGATTGTATTTTCCATGGCATATGTCATGAATCTTTTAGATATATTTATCGTGGAGCAGAGGCTTATGACGTGTGCCTATTTGCCGTCGCTTGTAATCTATTTGATTACGCGTCTGATTGAAAGAAATATCGCGTCGTCAAATTGGTTTAAGAAATATTTGATTTTGTTCGGTATTTTGACCGTATTTACTGTGGCGGGCGTATTTATTACATATCATGTAGTACTTGTGACATTGTTGCCATTCTTGTTTGCAACTTTGTATTCATCGAAACGAGTGATGTGGTATGTCAATGTTACGACGGTTATTTCGACAGTTATCATCGTGTACGGCGGATATTATTTCGGCCTTTGCGATGCAAATATGGCACTTCTGACGGCAAAGAGTATTGCACATTATACAGGGGAAAACGGTCAGTTTATTTTGACGCAGATGAATCAAAATCCGGCGATGAGTCTGATGCTGTTCTTTGTTATGCCAAGGTGCTTGATTTATTGGGCTTACATGGTAGTCTGTAACAATATTTACCGCATTATCAGCGGAAGTGTGGAGCGTGTAAGACTTGCGGAGGAACTTGAGATTGCAAAGAATGAGGCAGAAGAGGCGAATCGTGCGAAATCACAATTCCTTGCCCGTATGTCGCATGAAATCAGAACTCCGATTAACGCTGTAGTCGGTATGAATGAGATGATATTGCGCGAGAGCAATGAAGAAAATATCCGGAAATACGCAACGGATGTAAAAGATTCGTCTGTTGTTCTTTTGAATATAATTGATGAAATTCTTGATTCGTCTAAAATTGAGTCGGGAAAAATGGAACTTGTGATTGCGCAGTATAATGTCGGCAGTTTACTCAATGATATTTACAATATGACGTCTGTAAAGGCGAAAGAAAAAGATTTGGAATTGGAATTTGACATTGCGCCGGAAATTCCGGTTTCATATATGGGTGATGATAAGCGTATCCGTCAGATTTTATTAAATCTCCTTTCAAATGCAGTAAAATATACAGAAAATGGGAAAGTGACTCTGAGGTTAACAGGAAAAGTAGAAGACGGAACTGCACTTCTTTGCTACCATGTGAAAGATACCGGTATTGGAATTAAAGAAGAGGATATCGATAAAATATATGATGCGTTTGAGCGTTTTGATGTGTCGCGTAACCGTCATGTAGAGGGAACAGGCCTTGGAATGAATATCGCGCAGTCTCTTTTGAAACTCATGGGAAGTGAGCTTCATATACAAAGTGAATATGAGAAGGGAACAGAATTTTCTTTTGAGATTGAACAGAAGATTGTCTCAGAAGAACCGCTCGGTGATTTTAAAGAACGGCTGGTAAAGGCAAACAATGAGCAGATACAACGCAGCGGTTATACGGCTTCACAGGCTAAAGTGCTTGTAGTGGATGACAATCGTATTAATCTCAAAGTATTCAAGGCACTTTTAAAGGAAACGCAGATGCAGATTACGGAGGCAGATAGCGGAAGAGTGTGTCTGAAACTGTTGGAAGAAAACAAGTTTGATTTAGTTTTCCTTGATCACATGATGCCTGAGATGGACGGAATCGAAACATTCCATGAGATGAAGAAGCGAAAACTTTGCGAGGGCGTTCCTGTGATTATGCTCACAGCAAATGCACTTGTAGGTGACCGTGAAAAATATTTGGCAGAAGGTTTTGATGATTTTCTGACGAAACCGATTATTCCGGAGAAACTTGACCGCATTATGATGCGGCATTTACCAAAGGAGAAAGTGGTTGAAAGCCAAGTAGCACAAGTTGCAACGGGGCAGGATATAGATCCGGATGCGGTATTAAATATGCTTGCAAAAAAACTTCCGGAACTTGATTTACAGACGGCACTCTCATGTTGCGGCGGTGAAAAAGCCTTCTATTTGGAACTTTTAAGTGATTTTACAAAAATTCCGATTGAGACAGAACTTTCGCATTTTTTGAAGATAAAGGATCAAAAGGGATATCACGTGAGAATTCACGGATTTAAAAACAGTGCGTATTTGGTCGGTGCATTGCGTCTTAGTGATATTGCACTGGAACTTGAAAAAATGTCGGCAAATGATTTGCCGGAGGAAATAGTGCAGCTACATTCGTTTTTCTGCGAGCAGTTCGACAGGATTTGCGGGCAATATAAAGAAACGATGGAGGTTTGTAATAAGAGGTAAGGAATGTTAAGAGAAAGAAACACGAAGATAATTAATTTCATATGGTGTTTCGTGGTGACTATATTTGTAACAGGTTGCGGAAGCGGCAGAGAAAAAGAAGTGAGCATGTCGGTTGTATATGCAGTTATGGTTCTGTTGGCTACGCTGCTGTTCGTGGCTTATGCTGTGATGGTAAAACAGAAGGAAATATGGTTTTTTGTGCTGTTCGGTTCCATTTTTATTGTCAATGCAGGTTATTTTGCGTTGGCGATTTCCGAAACACTTGAAGAAGCTCTTTTGGCAAATCGCATTGCATATATGGGGTCTGTGCTTTTACCGCTTTCTATGTTTATGATTATTATGGAAGTGTGTCGCCTGGCGTATAAAAAATGGCTGCCGATTTTCCTTACATTCATCAGTATTTTTGTATTTGTCGTTGCAGCAAGTCCGGGATATTCGGATATCTATTACAAGGAAGTTACTTTGGAAACGGTAAACGGAGTGACGAAGCTGAATAAAACATATGGTTCGTGGCATGATCTTTATCTCGTATTTTTATTGGGATATTTTGTGACGATGGTTGCAGTGATTTTTTATGCGAAACGTAAAAAGACAGCAGAGTCGAATCTTTATGCGACGATACTCGGCGGCGCGGTATTTGTGAATATCGGTGTGTGGCTGATAGAGCAGTTTGTAGACATTGACTTTGAAATGCTTTCCGTGTCATACATCATGACAGAGTTCTTTTTGCTCAGTTTGTGTCTTATGATGCAGGAAGAACGAAAGCAAATGATGTCGCCGAATGTTGTTTCTGAAAAAACGGTAGAGGCAAATGCAGAGCCGGAAGAGGAGAAACTGCAGACGGAAGATAAGGAACTCTGCATGGAATTTACGAAGAGAGTTTTGACGTTGACGAAGACAGAAAAAAAGATTTATGAGTTTTATCTGGAAGGAAAGACAACGGCTGAAATCCGTTCCGAACTGGATATCACGGAAAATACGCTCAAATATCACAATAAAAATATATACAGCAAGCTTGGGGTATCTTCCCGGAAGCAGCTGCTGGAGATTGCAAGGGATTTATAAAAAGACGGAGTTGTTGTAAAACAGGTAGAGTGATCCATCTGTGGAACGATAACTCTGTTTTTATGTTGCATAGTGACAAATCCATTTTCTTGGTATATAATACGAATCACAAAACATATCTTTTCATTTTCAGTCGATTCGACTTATTTTTCAACAAGCAAAAAATAACATAAAGGAGGTACTTTTTGGCACAAAAAGATTTAAACGAGAAACTCTTAGAGGAGTACAACGATGTATTTGCGGACATTTTTAATGTTCTGCTGTTCGAAAATGATTTTGTAAAAGAGAGCAATTTGGAGAGCGGACCGACGGAATCCGTCTATAAAACCGTGCAGGGAGATGCTGCCGCGCAGGGCCGGGATATTTTGAAAAAATACAGAGAAAATCACCTTTGCATCTGTTCCTTCGGAATC
>JAZQDJ010000030.1:0-3001 GCA_045546735.1 Lachnospiraceae bacterium
AGATTGTATTGCAGAAGATGACGGAAGTCATTGTGTAGCTAAAAAACAGTTTTATCAGGCTACAGATATAAATAAAGTTGCATTTGCTGATACGATAGAAAAAATAGATGATTTTGCGTTTGCGAGAAGCAGCGTAAAAGAAGTGACAATACCATCAGGAGTTACACAGATTGGTTACGGAGCTTTCTATCATTGTGACAATTTAGAAAAGGTTGAAATCCCGGAAACAGTAGAGACAATAGAACCGGAAGCATTTTCGATGACAAAATATTTAAAAGCATGGGAACAAAGTGCAGATGCAGATGATTTTCTTGTTGTCGGAAACGGCATTTTATTGGCATATAAAGGAGAGGCATCCAGAGTTGTTATTCCGAGTCATGTCAAAAAAATTGCTGCAGGAGTATTTCAGAACCGTGCTGAGATTATAGAAGTTGTTTTAAATGATAATCTGACAGAAATCGGAGAAGGTGCATTTAGCGGTTGTACATCTCTATCAGCATTATCGGGAGGTAAACATCTGGTCAAGATAGCAGACAGAGCATTCAGTGTTTGTCCGATTGACAAATTATCTATCGGTGAAAATGTCACACAAATCGGTCTGGGAGCATTCAAATTAGCAGCTTCGGATGCGGTAGTGTTTGCAGGAAAAGATACATTACCTGCTGTTTCTTATGAAAAAACAGCAACCCGTTTAGAAAATGACAGTATGCGCAGTCTTGTTTTTGAAGATGTGGATACAGCGGTAGTTGCCGATTCGGCAATCGGAATTAAAAATACGGTTTTGGATGAACGCTATATGGGATTCCGTGGTATGGTTGTGACAATACCGGATTCTACAGGGACACAGGCAAAACTTGTATATTGTACTATGAATCCAAATGAGAATACAGGCTTGGTTGAAGTGCCGTCTTATGTCAGAGTGTCAGGAAAAAGTTATTCTTTGACAGGCGCCGGTGTAAATGCTTTTGATGCATATGAAAGTTTTGAATATTGGGGAAGCGGTGAATTAAAAGGTATTCTTTTGCCGCCGTCTCTCGGTAAATTGGATGATTATGATACAAAGTTTAACTTTGCCGGTTCTGTATCGTCAGAGGAAAATGACACGGATTCTGATAAGAAATATGTAACAACCATTGATTTGGATTCCGGTTATGAAAATGCAGAATTTATTTCTGCAGAAGTGTTAGATGATGAGGCTTACTATATTCTTTATGTCAATAAAAACAGTGAGAATGAGCAGCGTTTAAAAAAGGCCGTGGAAGATTCATATGGGGAAATTGTGAGCGGTCAGCTCCAAGTTGTTGATCTTATCATGACAGACAGAAACAGTAATGTACCGATTACATATTTCGGAGATACGAGAGTAGAAGTTTGGGTTCCGATTTCTGAGGTGATGAATAGTCAAAATATATGTGCAGTTACGCTTGGTGAGGATGGAAAACTGCAGATGATATACGGAACAAAACAAAAGAAAGAGGATAAGAATTATTTCGTTTTTCGTACAAATCATTTTTCGGCATATGGTATTTATGCCGGTATCGGTGAAGTGGGTGAAAAAATCAAAACAGAAAGCAGCAAGTTGTTGCAAAAAGATGCATCTCCGGAAACGGGAGAATGGTTCCATCCGAAGTGGCTTTTAGTAATTGCTTCATTACTCATCGGACTCGGTCTATTTATCGGTGGCTCAGTCCGTAGGAAAATATAAAATAACGAAAATGAACTCCCGGCATATGTTAATAAAAAAGCCGGGAGTTTTTTATGTATAGAGTACGAAAATTAATTCATATAGATTTGGCGACAGAAAAGAGATTAAGCGGAAAAGGGATCGGAGTTGGGGTGCTTGATTCCGGAGTTTTTCCGCATAATGACTTAAAAGACAGAATTGTATTATACAAAGATTTTACAAAAGAAGCAGTTCAAATACCGATAGATGACACCGGACACGGAACTCATGTATGCGGTATTATTGCCGGAAACGGAAAGGAATCCGATCAAAAATATCGGGGGATTGCCACGCAGTGTCACCTGTGTGTTGGGAGAATTTTGGATAAAAATGGTGAGGGCGATGTGGCAATGCTGATTGGCGGATTAGAATGGCTTTTATCAGCTGCAAAAGAAAATAATATTAAAATTATAAACATTTCGGTCAGTTCTTTGTTTTTTTCAAAAGAGAAAGAGAAGAAAAGGCTCTTTTTTTTATTTCAAAAAGCATATGAATCGAATATTTTGATTGTAACAGCTGCAGGGAATTCCGGACCGGTAGGAAAAACAGTGTCAAAATTGGGGGATAGTCCTTATGTGATTTGCGTCGGATGCCATGAGGGGATGGAAAGCGATTTGTTTGAAAAACGGTGTCAGGATTGTTCCGGGAGAGGTCCGGGGGAATATGTGTACAGAAAACCGGATATTGTAGCACCGGGAACAGATATTGTTTCATGTTACGGAAGAAAACAATATATCAAACGGAGCGGAACAAGTATGTCGACACCGATTGTCAGTGGTTGTTTGGCGTTGGCATACGAAAAGTATCCGGAAATAAGTGCGCAGGAGATGAAGCGTAAACTTCTGTTTTCGGCGGATGATTTAGGAGAAAGCTTTTTGATGCAGGGGTTTGGAATGATAAATGCAGCAAAACTTTTACAGACAAAGCCGTGAGGGTTGACATATATCGGGAGATTGTATACAATTATACAGGATAAAAAGCAGAAAAGGAGGAACCGGAAATGGGAAGAACAAATCCTTTTGAAGACAGACCGGTCACGATGAATCCTCACAAAAATTTGTTAGAGATTGAGGAGCATATGTATATTCTCGATGATGTCGAGAAACCAAATGTATTTCGCAATATGTTTCCGTATTCCGAAGTACCGAAGATTCCTTTTAATGACAGAACAGTTCCGCATGATATGCCAAAAGATATTTGGATTACGGATACAACATTCCGTGACGGACAACAGTCACGTGCACCGTATTCGACAGAGCAGATTGTAACAATTTATGA
>JAZQDJ010000031.1:0-2856 GCA_045546735.1 Lachnospiraceae bacterium
GATTCCGAAGGAACAGATGCAAAGGTGATTTTCTCTGTATTTTTTCAAAATATCCCGGCCCTGCGCGGCAGCATCTCCCTGCACGGTTTTATAGACGGATTCCGTCGGTCCGCTCTCCAAATTGCTCTCTTTTACAAAATCGTTTTCAAACAGCAGAACATTAAAAATGTCCGCAAATACATCGTTGTACTCCTCTAAGAGTTTCTCGTTTAAATCTTTTTGTGCCAAAAAGTACCTCCTTTATATTATTTTTTTGCTTGTTGAAAATTAAGTCGAATCGACTGAAAATGAAAAGATGTGTTTTGTGATTCGTATTATATACCAAGAAGACAAGGTTGTCACTATACAAAATGACAAAAAATTTTTCTCAAGCAAGTTTGTAACATAAGTTTATATTTTTAGATATCTATACAATCTTTTCATATGAATCTATTCTTAAAGAAATACATTATGAAATTGGAGGCTTTTATGACAAGCGTACATGATTTTATCACTGTCTTACATAATATAATAGAAGAGTATTTCCCGAATACAGAAAGATTTATCATCTCCGGTGGTGATTATATAAAAGATACGGTGTTGGAACTTCGGGAAGGGGACAAAAAGCTCCGATATTCCCCTTATGAATTGTTCCATACATCCGATGACTACGAAAAAACAATAGACGCATTTTTAGATTTGTGGAAAAGCATATGCGACAACGACTAATTCTTTTTTCCATTCTCATATTCTACATGAAAATCATCATACAAGATTTCAAATGAAGCGTAGTCTCCGTATACTTGAATCATTCTTTTCTCTATTTCAGGCAGACTTTCCACCACTTTTTTCTGTTCTTCTTCGGACAACTGACTGAATCTGTAGTCATGAATACGGAACAGTAAATAAAACTCATGCAATCCTGTTGCCAAGAAATTCCCTGCCGTAACTTTATCCATTGTAAACCACGGTTCTGCTGCCAATTTATCATAAAAAGCACCTTCCGGATTTCCACCGTGATAAGACATATCAACTGTAATACAATGTGCTTCTTCCGGTGTCAAAATTTCTTCCACAATATCCTTATGCACTTCTTCCTCAACTACTATGTGGGAAATATCCATCAACTCCAGCGTAAGTGCCTGTCTTTCTTTATATCTTTTAGGACTGAATATAGAATGTTTTTCCTTATTAATGTTATAAACATGATTTGATATTGTCCAGATCTCTTCCTGTCCCTGATTGTTTCTACAGAGAATGTCCCATTCCCGGTATGAGCCGGGTCTGCTTGTGCTGCCATCATAACTCCTGCTTGTTCTTACTCTGTACACTCTGCTCTGCTTCGCATCATCAGAAACCACTTCCCAACTTCCTTCTCCGAAAAATTGATCCAGCTGCACCTTGTAACGAAGTGTCCAATTACCCCATAACCAATCTATTGCAATAAATACGGCTATGACAGCCACAGCAGCTATAATCAATCCGATTGTTTTTATTTTTTGATACACCTTATCCATTCTTTCACCTTATTTCTATTGTTTTTTTATATCATAACATGCTTCCTCTTGAATTCCATAAAAGCTTCCAATTTATCATACTTCTCTTCCGGCGCACTCATTTTCCCGCAAGAAAACCAATATTTTTCCATGATAAAAATCCAGAATTCTGCAAATGCCACAGCTGACCGGTCAACCAACAAAAAACAGCCTAAATCTCAGGATTTAAGCTGTTTTATAAGAGCGCGAGACGGGACTCGAACCCGCGGCCCCGACCTTGGCAAGGTCGTGCTCCACCAACTGAGCCACTCGCGCATATTCTATTAACATGCTCTCGCATGTGAGAGCGGGTGATGGGAATCGAACCCACGTATCCAGCTTGGAAGGCTGGTGTTCTACCATTGAACTACACCCGCTTATTGGAATGAAAACCAAGTGCCCAGAACCGGAATCGAACCAGTGACACGAGGATTTTCAGTCCTCTGCTCTACCAACTGAGCTATCTGGGCAGCTATACTGCTCACAAAGCACTTTGCTATTTTATCGCCTTTTCATCCGTTTGTCAAGAAATTTGTAATATTTTTTATTCAAAATCTATTTTTACCGGTGCGAATTCTTCATCAATCATGTCCAGCATATGCGGAATTATATCTCCGTCAAACTGACTGTCACTATGTTCTTTCAATTCCTGAATAATAACATCTTCTGAAAGAGCTTTTCTATAGCAGCGGTCACTTGCCATAGCATCATAAGAATCTGCAATTCCGATAATGCGGGCTACAAGAGGAATTTGGTCTTTCGACAATCCCATGCAATAACCCTTTCCGTCGCATCGCTCATGGTGATATTTCGCACCTTCGGCAATTCCGTCAATGGCAGTAAAATCTTTTAAAATCTCTCCACCCAGTTTAACATGCCCCTGTATAACCTTCATCTCTTCCGGTGTCAATTTACCCGGTTTATTTAAAATATGATCCGGAACTCCGATTTTACCGATATCATGAAGAAGGGCAATATAATAAATGCGCTCCTGCTCTTCCTCTGTCATAGAAAGTCGTTTTGCAAGTTCTTTGGAATATATGGCTACTCTGGCCGAATGTCCCTGCGTATAAGAATCTTTTGCATCGATAATTTTGGCAAATGTCTTAAGAGACTGGTCGACAATATTTTTATATTCCTGCTGACGGCGTCTGATTCTGCGCATACGGATTCCCGAAATCGTTGCCACAACGGCAGCTACAAAGAGAACAATTGCAATTGCAATTAAAACCCAAAAGCAAGCCTGCTCATAAAGCATAGGTTTTTTTGTAATATGAAGAATATGTTCAGATTTTGTTTCCGGACTTCCCGGGTTATATACCCAAACACGGAAGGTATAGTC
>JAZQDJ010000032.1:0-2137 GCA_045546735.1 Lachnospiraceae bacterium
CGACAGACGGGACTCGAACCCGGCTCTATCGCTCGTCTTATCTGCTGTATCCGTTGATTTTACAGGGCGTATAACAATTTTCCGTGTTGTAAAGATATGGTTACACTGGTTACACTATCGCTTTTCCAAAGATCTGCTCTGCTCGTTCCTGTACTTTGATCATATCTGCTGCATTTAAATACAGAGGCTGCAGAGCCGGGGGATAAGATTATGTTTATTCTGGGGGCGGCAAAAGGAAAAGAAGTCTTTTATGAGAAGTTCGGATTTAAACAGCGACCGAATGATTTTAGCGGAAGCGGCATGTCGATGTGGAGAGAGAAGGAATAGGAGAAAAAATGACAAAGCACATAATCATAGCCGGTGTTCCCAGAGCCGGGAAAAGTACGGTTTCACAACTAATTTCAAAGAAGTTCGGTTATCAGCACATCAGTATGGATTCCATTATTGCGGGCTTTGAGAAGGCCTTTCCGCAGGTGGGGATTGATACCGATGCGGATACGGATGTACAGGAAAATGTGCAAAGTATCAGTACTAAAATAGCGCCCTTTCTCCGGGCTATGATGGACAGTGGGGAATACGACGAATGTGATTACGGTATGGTGATTGATGTGTTTCAGCTTTTACCGGAAGACTATCGGAAATACATTGATCCGGCGGTTTGTGATATTTATTATTTCATTACTTCGGACGTGACAGCAGAGGAACGATTTGAGTTGTTGAAACAATATGATACACCGAAGGATTATACATTTTACAAGCCGGAGGAAGAAAATCGCCGGAATTGCGCGGAAATCGTGGGAATCAGCAAGTTTTATAAAGAACAGTGCGAAAAGTATCAATTGCCGTATTATGAAACGGCACGGAGCAGGGAGAAAGTACTGGGAGAGTTCATAAGACATTTAGAGGATGAAAATAAGGAGATTTAAAAGATGTTTTATTTTATGAAACCGTTACCGGAAAGTAGCATGGATTTTACCGGCTGGCAGCCGTTTATTAAGAATGATTGGTTTCGGAAGAATTTTATGTTGTTTGTTTATGCATTGCAGGCGGCGCTTGTGGCTGCATCGGTCCTGCTCGGTGTCTGGGAATTTACAAACTGGTTCGTAAAAATTGCCGTATTTTGTATTGTGTATGTATGCCATGAACTGTTACATATTGTAGTGGTTTGGCGTATCGGCGACCT
Source organism: Lachnospiraceae bacterium (assembly GCA_045546735.1). Lineage (GTDB taxonomy): Bacteria > Bacillota > Clostridia > Lachnospirales > Lachnospiraceae > SVFI01. Next base: position 1,184 of record JAZQDJ010000032.1, read on the forward strand.
TAGCCTGACCCATTCGGGTATCTTTTTCTGGCTAAACAGTGATGCGGTCATGAGTAAGGCGAGATTCTGGACGTTTATGACGTTACCGCTTCTCGGACTTACGGCAGTTCCGGCGGTTTTACTTTTGTTTACGGATGGATTTTTGTTTGAGCTTTTGTTGTATATTGCCTGGATCAACGCAATTATTGCCGGTTCCGACATTATAAATTCGGTGTTGATTTTGCTAAAACCGAACCGGGCAAAGTTTTACAGAGGGTTTTATAAGACGGAAAAGTAGGTGGAATAGGAAAATCAAAGTTATTTTATGTCAGTGAAATAAGGAATAAAACTATGGACAAAAAAGCATTTTTAAAATATCTGGCGGCGCTTTTGTTGTTTGGATTAAACGGAATTGTGGCCAGTCATATTGCGCTTAGTAGTTATGAAATTGTGTTTCTAAGAACCTGCATCGGAAGTATTCTTTTGGTGGGGCTGTTTTTGCTCGGAAAAGGGAAGTTTCATACCAAGGTGTATAAAAAAGATACACTGTTTATTGTGCTGTCCGGAATAGCGATGGGGACAAGCTGGATGTTTCTGTATGAGGCATATCAGCAAATCGGAGTCAGTATGGCTTCGCTGCTGTATTATTGCGGACCGGTGATTGTGATGGTTTTGTCGCCGATTATTTTTAAGGAAAAGCTGACATTGCCGAAGATGTGCGGTTTCCTTGTGGTTTTGGTGGGGATTGTACTGGTAAACGGAACTGCCGAAGAGGCAGGCGGAAATACCTGGGGCCTTATTTGTGGAGCAATGTCGGCCGTGATGTATTTTTTTATGGTGACGCTCAATAAACAGGCGAAAAACATCACCGGAATGGAAAATTCGGTGATACAGCTGGTGGTCAGCTTCCTGACCGTGGCGGTGTTTGTCGGCTTCAAGCAAAGATTTATCATCCACGTACCGGGGGAAGCGTGG
>JAZQDJ010000033.1:0-5548 GCA_045546735.1 Lachnospiraceae bacterium
CTGCGGGCAAGTTTCTTGCTTTTTCTTCTGTTTCTTGCCCACGGTTTGTAGGCGGATTCCCGGGGGAAGCTTGGACCGTGGGCACCTTTGGCTTGGTTTGTTGTAAAACTTGCCCGCTCTTTTGGCTTCCCGGACAGCCTGCGCGCCGGGCTGCGGGCAAGTTTCTTGCTTTTTCTTCTGTTTCTTGCCCAATGAACTGCACGCGCTCCCATAATTAGTCTTAATCTATGGGCAATTCTTTTCAAAAAAGCTATTTTCTTGCCCCCTATCTTATCGCATATTCAAACTTACAGATATTTTCAGCCCCCATTTCTTTCAAACGCACCACAGACTTTTCTACATCCTCTTTTGTGTTGAAGCCTTGGATAAGCGGTACGCGGCAAATAACCTTCTCTGCCGGAACACGCCCAAGCAGGTCTGTCAGATTGTAAATGACATCCTCATTGCTCCGCCCTGTATATGCACGGTATATTTCCTCATTCATATCCTTGATATCCACAAACCATAAATCTACAAAGTCCAAAGCCTGCTCATATTTTTCATATGGAACATTCAAACTCGTCTCCACTGCCACATGAAGGTGCGGATTTTCCCCTTTAAATGCCCGGATATAATCCGGAGAAAGCATCGGCTCGCCCCCACCAAACGTCACTCCGCCACCTGACATTTCAAAATATACAACATCTTTTTTAATCAAATCGGTCAACTCATGCTGCGACATAGCTGCATTCATCGGAAATACGTTGATATAATCTTTGTTCAGACAATATTTGCAGCCCAAATGGCAATCGTTCATCACAACAAGCGTACGTATTCCCGGTCCGTCACTATCCTCCCTCAGACGGACAACTCCGTTGATTTGTGCATAGACACTGCCACTATAGCATTTCGTCCCGCCGTAAACCTTCTGATACAATTCCTCCGAATACGCCTCACACTGCTTGCAAGATCCCTTGCATGGTCCCTGATATACACAGGAATACTCTTTTGTTTTCACATCATGCTTTTCTTTAAAACTTATTCTGTATTTCTTGAGTTTCTTGCACATTTCCCGCCCATCCGTCGGAGCAATGCTCTCATAGACCGACGTTTCCTGCCTCTTAACTTTCTCAAGATCCTCGTCACAGATTTCAATCTTTTCATATGTATGCTTTTCCGTATGATAGAGCCACAACTCCTCCTTCGGAACCGCCGAAAGCGTATCAAGCTGCGAGACGGCATTCACAATTTCTTCGCGGAGCAGTTCATGGCAGACTTGATTATTCTCTAACATTTCATCAACCTTAGAATCATCATATTCCTGTACCGGTATAATCGGCGCACGGTTAAAAAATGCAATCGAGTCCAGCTGTTCAACAGCATCTACATACTTTAATAAAAAGCGTTCCTTCTCTTCGCGGACCGGGATGTTTACATCCTTTAACACATGGAGACGGAATCCTCTTTCTTTTTTCAGTTTCAAAAAGTATTCGAAAAGCTGTGCAGAAAATGTTTTTTCGCCCAGCGCAAGCACAATTTCCTGCTCAAGGCCGACAGCGTCATCAATTTTATACAAATAATCTCTGTTGTCATATAAGTCGTCTCCCTCACGGCTCATCCCGAAAACAATCTGTCTATAATAGTCTTTTCCGTACTTTTCTACATCCCATAAGCGAATCAGCCTTCTTTCTTTTTTGGGCTTCATATCCTCGTCATAGTCCAAAACTTTGATTCCGAAGGAGTCGCCGCCGAAATCCGGCCAAATATTTTCATTGTAGTTATAAAAAATTTTCATAAGCAAACTCCTTTCTGTTTATTACGGCAACTACTGTCATGTCTACAAAATGTGCCAAAGCGGTATGTAATTTCCTTCCTCATTTACAGCGCCGATTTTGGCATTTGCTTCATAAAACGCTCTGTCCCTCTCCAATGCTTTATTCAGCACCTGTTTTTCTTTTTCCGTCGCCGGTCTCCAATTCAGGCTCTTATAAATCTGTTCTCTACGGCAGAACTCCCTGTGCTGCTGCAGAATATCCTCTCTGTCAAACTCGTCCATTTCCTTGTATTGTGCATATGTCATGTTTTTATGTTCACGCAGCCACGCCTTTAACTTCACCTCAAAACACCTCTTCTGTCTCTTTCATCAGTTCCATCACCGTTTCCGGCCTCAAATAATAATCCAAGTGCTCCGGTCTGCTGATTTTTGCATCTCGCAAAAGGCGCTTCACATAGTCCGCTTTTCTTTGTTCCTCTTTCGGAATCCCCGGTATATCCTTTTCACCTAAAGTCGGATCAATGTTCTTTAAAAAGCACTCTATCATTTCAAGCCATACATATTCCAGCATAAGTGACACAATTGATTTCTCAATCCAATAGTCAATCTTTGTCTTTTTCCATTTTCTGCCGGCTTCTTTTGCCGCAAAATAGGATTCTATGTCATCGACTCCGAGCCATATATCAGCAAAACAATAGTCAAAAACACCATCCTCCATCTGTTTTAAGTATTCAACGGCATCTCCTTTTATGATTTTAATCTTGTGTGCATTTCCAAACTGCGGAAGAATATATTTTTCAAACAACCGGATAACATCTTCTTCTATTTCAACAATGGTAACAGACTCTACGTCCTCTTTTTCGGACGCCATGTAAGCAAAATAACCCATACCGCATCCGAGGGTTAAAACTTTTCCTTTTGCCCGGCCAATCGGCTCTTTCATTGTAAAAACTTCATTCGGTGTCACTGACATCCACGTACGGCCGATACTCTTTTGGCTAATAAGAGGATATCGAAATGTTTCCGTAAAACAGCCGATTCTCGGTACATCCACAGGAAGTGCTTCCAATCGGCGGGGAACGTCATATATTTGCAGTTCAAACGGCTGCATTTCTTCATAAGTCAATTCAAAATCGCCATATGTCTGATTTTCAAATTTGATGTTTTTAAAATATGGATTCTCGACAAAGTCCTTTGTATCAAAAAGAATACTTTCGTGCTCCAACAGTTCCATCATCCAGCGCCGCTCTTTTGCATTGACACGTCCTGACATAAGCTGCGTTTCAATCATATTCAGAAGCACAATTTTTTCTACGGAATCCATCGGCTCACCTTCCTCGATTCCGTTTTTTCTCATTTCCTGTGCCTGCTCCATCCATTTTTCAAGATTGTCCGGCTGACACCCGGAATTTGTCAAAATTGAGTTCATCGTCATTGACATCTGACGCGCCTGCATCATCATTTCAATTTTTTCTATTAACCTTTTTGTCGTTTCTATTTTCATAAAAAACCTCCTTTAGAATAATTCTAAAGGAGGTCTGTTGCCTTGTCATTTAACTGCTGGTATAACTCTTCTGCTTTCTTCTGCTGTCCTGCAAAAACGGGGGCATCACCAGTTCAACTTCTTTTGTCACTGTCGGCTGCTTTAACTCTTTGATAAGCGGACTCGGCATTACAGGGACTGTCTTTTTCGGTTTCGACATTCCTGTTGCAATCAACGTCACAACAATTTTTTCTTCATCAAAATCTTCCTCTGTAACCGTTCCCCAAATAATATTTACGTTTTCTCCCGCAAGTTCCCTGACATAAGTAATGGCTTCGTTCAGCGATACAATATTTACCTTTCCGCTCGTATTGACTAAAAGGTTTTCAGCTCCCTCAATCGAAGTTTCAAGAAGCGGTGAATTTACTGCCTGTTTTACAGCCTCTAACACCGAACAATCTACATCGACCGTTCCGATACCGAGATGTCCGATGCCTTTGTTCAAAAGCGTTGCACGCAAATCGTTGAAGTCCAAATTGACAATGCCTCGGTTTCTCACGATTTTTGTTATACCGTCTATCGTATATTTTAAAACCGAATCAGCCACCTCAAAAGCATCTTCTAAAAGCAGTGGTTTATCTGCCAAGCCAATTAATCTGTCATTCGGAATCACAAGAAGCGTATCCACATTTGCCTTCATCTTTTCGATTCCGCTCTGTGCTGCCGTAATACGCGGTGTATTTTCAAAAGAACACGGTTTGGTCACAACGCCTATTGTCAAAATCTCTGCATCTTTACAGCACTTTGCAATTACAGGGGCTGCTCCGGTACCGGTACCGCCTCCCATTCCGCACGCAATAATGCACATGTCTGCTCCTTCTATTGATGCTTTGATTTCCTCAACACTTTCAAGCGCTGCCGCCTCGCCGATGGCCGGGTCTGCACCTGCCCCGTATCCTTTCGTCAATTTGTTACCGATTTGAATTTTCTTATCTGCCTTGCATTCCATGAGCACCTGTACATCTGTATTTACTGCTATGTAGTTAACGTCTGCTAACTTTGATTCTATCATTCTGTCCAGCGCATTATTTCCTCCGCCGCCCACACCGATCACAACTATCTTAGGTCCATCTACAGGCTTGTCAAATTTTACTTCTAACATCCTTTTTCCTCCAATCGCATAAATGCATTTTTGTAGTTGCATTTTTGCAACTCCTATTTTGACTATAGCCTTTTTGCAACTTTTTGTCAATAACAAGTTGCATTTTTGCACTTTTTGTATTATCCTTATAGTATCAACGAAAGGTAGGTGCCCCTATGACGATAGGTGAACGCATTAAGAAAATCAGAACTGAGAAAAAAATCCCTGTAGATTATCTTGCAAAAGAATTGGGAGTTTCTAAGACAACGATATATCGCTACGAGGATTCCACAATCGAGAAGATTCCTCTTCGAATCTTCGACCGGTTATGTATATTGCTTGAAGTTTCCCCTGCACAGTTAATGGGGAATGCGGACGTTCCTGCTGAGAAACCGGAACTTCCTTCTGAATTCCGTAATGCCCAGGATGCCATGGAATTTATTTTAAAAACTCCGACACTTGCAGCTTACGGCGGCTATGATCCGAACAGTATGAGTGACGAGACCATCGTTGATTTTGCAAACGAAATCCTTCAGCAGCTGAAGCTCGTCAGTTATAAATACAGAAATATGGATATTCAGAGGTGATTATATGACTGCAGAAGAAATTATTGCATTCGCCCGCGACATCAGGGCGTCGTGGCGCACGAATGATCCGTATAAGATTGCAGAACACTTAGGAATTGTTGTTCTTCATCGTGAAAACTGCATCAAAAATTTCACTGCACAGACAACGAAGTTCGACGGTTATCCGACCATCATTGCCATCAATGATGCTTTTACCGACCATTCAAAAAAAGTGCTGTGCGCACATGAACTCGGACATGCTCTTCTTCACGAAAACTGCATCAACCATTTCGCCATTACGAGCAATAATGTCAGTGCCAACGTAGAACAGGAAGCAAATCTTTTTGCTGTTGCTCTTCTGACAGAGCAGGATATTGATGCGGATTTAGTGATGCCGCTTCACAAAATGAACAACTATTTTCTCAAATCCATTTTGGATTACAATCTTAGTTTTAAAGAGTAAAATTGCAGGAAATTTTGCAAATTAAAAATCCACCCGGGCTCTAAATAAGCTGACCTTTATATATTAGGACAGGTTATTTAAAGTCCGGGTGGATTTATGTGGGATGGCGATTGAAATTTGAGTTCTAGCTTTATGTAAACCA
>JAZQDJ010000034.1:0-2053 GCA_045546735.1 Lachnospiraceae bacterium
ATCCTCTGAGTATTTTGGAAGATAGTAAAGCGAATGAAAATAGTATTCACAGAAGTTCGCAAAGTCCAGAAGTACTTTTCCAGGCTCTATGGACGGCTATTCAATCTTCCCTTTGTATCTTTCTTTCAACCGAAGGTAATCTGGTATGATACCCGGATATTTATCCTGTTTCCTGAAACGGCAATATTCCAACGGGCATTGGTAAACATTGTTCGCCGTACTAAGCATCAAATTTTTTCCTTTTTCATCAATATTGATATCCTCCACAGGAGAAGTACATATCTTCGTGGCATCCGGGACTTTATTATGGCCTGTTACGATTCCATGTCCGAATCTATATATTTTCCCGTCAACTTCACGCTCATCTATGTACCAGTAATGGAGTTTAAGCAGCCGTTCTTCTTCGCGGATTGCTAAGTTGCAAATGTAGGATTCTATGGTTTTTTTTCCGATTTCCTCATAACTTTCATCATCCAGCGTATTTGTTTTTATACTTATGACAATCTCCCTTCCCTCATAGCAAAAAAACAGCTTTGTGACCATTCCATAATCCCTGATTGTTCCTTGAACATCATATATTTCCGAATAGACTTTTATCTCTTTCCTGAGCATTGTGGTCTTCAAATTTATACCCCCTCTAAAACATAAAGAAACGATCGTGAACCATATCATTTTTTCTCTATCACATATTTCTTTGTTTACAAACTGTTTTCGATATTTTCTTTTTTTCTCTTATAAGAGTGCTCTTGCTGATTCCGGTCATGTTTGCGACCTGCGTATAAGAATGGTCTTTTAGGGAATGTCTGCGAATGATTCGATATAATTGACGATTCTGCTGAATTATGTTATTCTAAGAATAGAAAAGGTGCTGCCGATAGACGGTCAGCCCGGAAATTTAGTCACACAAAAATGACCGCAGTCCGTGCGAAGGGGCGGTCATTTTTGTGTGTTTGAGTCAGAATCTCTCTCCGGAGAGAGCCGACCGTCCACCGTATATGGCAACACCCGGAGTTATTATACCAGATAAATCGAAATTGGCACACTTAGTTTTAATTCCTTGGCAAATATTAGTCCGGTAAAACAGAGTCAGGATAAAAGAGACTCAGAATATAATGTTTAAATTGTTCGTTTACAAAACTCAAAAATTTGGCTTAAATAAGCGAAATATCAAGGATTTTCCACTTGACTTTTAATCAAGTTGTCCGGGGTTCGAGTCCCCGGAGGCGCAGATGAAGACCCGATATTTCGTTGAAGAATAAACGGATATCGGGTCTTTTTACGTCTTCCGTCACGATATGAAAAGCCTCATCTGCAGAATGCTTCCATGGAGCATTTTCGCAGATGAGGCTTTTGTACGTGCGGTTCTCTGATCTGTCAATATTCCAATGCCTTTATGACCTCACGAGCAAACTGATCCGGATGATCCGCAATCATCATATGCGTGCTGTCCTGAAAAGCCATGGAGTGGAACTCAGAATGAACATGCTGTTTATACCAGCAGACAAGGTCCGGCGAGAACAGGGACCCGGGTACCGCATAGAAGTAGTGTACCGGTACGGTTATCTTTTCCACACTCTGCCTGAAATCCTTCTCCTTCATGGAACGTGAGAGAGACCGAAGGACACTATCATCACATTTTGCAAGAATTTTCTTAAGAGGACGGCGCAGCATGAATCCCGGGACTTTTGCAAGCCTGGGAACAGCGCCTATGGCAAACTCTTTATAAAGCGGATAGAAGGCTTTAGCCGCATCTCTTTCCATATCTTCCTTCGAATATTTTCCTTTATACAGACCGAGTTTCCATGTATCATCATTCACCTGTTTCGGCGTCATATCACACAGGATGATCTGCCTGAGAGCATCGCAGCCGTACAAGGCTGTGTAATTCATTACAACGCCTGCCCCCATCGACCAACCGAGCAGCGTGACGTTATGCAGGTCAAAACTTGAGATCAGCTCGTTAAGATCACTTGCCAGTGTGTCCATGGTCACGTCCTCACGGTTTGCTTCCTTGCTCAGACCGTGTCCGCGCTGATCGTAGGTGATGCAGCGA
>JAZQDJ010000035.1:0-11341 GCA_045546735.1 Lachnospiraceae bacterium
CTCGAGCCAAACTTTTCTCTTTCTTTCATAATAGTTCCTCTTTTTTATTTTATTCCGAGCGTTTTTTCTACATAGTCAAGTTTTTGTAAAAACGTCTCAAAAAATGCATTTTCCGGAGCATCAAATGTAAAATAAAATGTCTGCAATACATACATAGTCACAGATTTTATCTCATCCTCCTGTGCCCCTTCAAGCAAACCTGCCAAACTCTTTCTGAAATCATGCCAGCGAAGTATGTAATCATGATATTTTTCTGCCGGTTTTACACCGATCCACTGACCGACTTTCATTTTGGAACGATTTTTCTTTTTACATTCTTCTGTCAAAAGAATGTAATTTAGCTTTCCGTCCTCATAATTACGTCCGAGCGGAAACAGCCTGCACATTCCCGGTCTGCATGCATGAATACTGCATCTTCCTTCTGCATTCAAAAACGGACATGCGTCCGTTTCTGAAGTCATCTGTATATGCGGCAAAATCAGCCCTCCCACCATCGTGAGCGCAATTTTCCCCTCTTCAAGAAGTTTCTGTATCGTATATCCCGGCAAACTTTTTAATATCCACACGTCATACGGATCAAGCAAAATCGTATCGCCCATCCCCGTACAACAATCATGACATCCGACACAATCCTGACAATTAGCCCGGACTAATTCTTCCAATTCATAAAACTTACCGTCCGTCTTAAGACTCATCTGCTTTTTCAACCTCTTCAATCACAGAAGTACAATGCGGACATCTTGTTGCCTCTAAGTGAATATCACTTTTACAAAACGGGCATTTTTTTGTTGTCGGAGCCGCCTCCTCCTGTTTCTTTTTCATTTTCTCAGCTGTCTTGTTAATCATGCTGACAAGCATAAATACAACAAATGCCATAATGATAAAATTCATAACAGCGGTTAAAAACTTTCCATAGTTCAGTGTCGCCTCACCGAGCAGCGTGATGCTGTAACGGTCAAAATTCATTCCTCCGAATAATCCGATCAGCGGATTGATAATATCTTCCACAAGTGAAGAAACAATACCCGTAAAAGCACCACCAATAATGATACCGACTGCCATATCAATCACATTTCCGCGACTGATAAATGTTTTAAACTCTTCGAAAAACTTTTTCATTTTCTTGTCTCCTTTTCTATATCTCTTTATTCAATACCTTTCACAAGTTGCTCGAGATTCTCTTTTATATGGGCACTGATTTCGGAAATATTCATGGATGACTGTGCAATCTCACCTGTAGAATCTGCAAGATGCTGCGTTCTTTCACTTACCTTATCCACTACTTCCAAAAGTTCCTGAGCCGCTTCCGCGATTCCGTTAATGGCACGCTCAATCTTAATCTGACCTTCATTACTGTCACTCGCCGCTTTTTTCGAACTGGCGGCAAGAACATTAATCTGGCTTGCAACAACCGCAAAACCACGTCCTGCCTCTCCTGCTCTGGCCGCTTCGATGGATGCGTTCAATGCCAAAAGATTTGTTTTAGTCGCAATATTTACAACCTGGTTGTTATTGCCCTTCAATAACTTCAGCAATTCAAAGATCTCCTGAAGTGAAGTTTCCAATTTTTGGCAGAAATTAGTTACATTTGCAACTTCATCAGAAATTCCGCCGCTTTCTTCCGCATTCATTTCATTCTCTGCTTCCATCTGTTCAACTGCACTGTTGAGCCCGATAAAATCATCATTGATTGACGAAACCATTTTTGAAATTTCATTTTTCTGGCGATTTAACTCTTCCATCAAAACCGCAATCTCATCTTTTTCTTTCTGAGCCAAATCCTTGATGTAATGGATACAGTTATTCTTGCAGTTAAATCCATTATAAATTGCCGTTGCCATCTCTTCGCAGCTCTCATATCCGCAACAAGAACAATCGATATGTCTCTGCTCCTCTGTATACTTATTCATCTCCGTAAAAATACGGTTCAAAGCCGCTCTGTCCGGAACTTTATGACGGCATTTCGACGATTTATCTGTATATCGTCTCAAGAAATCATTTAAATTCAAATGTGCAAACTGCGCATTCAGATTTTTTAATCTCTCCTCCGGAGTCAGACCACGCGCCCATGCACCTTTTTTACCTTCCTGCTTACAGTTCTCACGAATGCGCAACATCTCATACAACACATCTTCCGTCTCATTCTTTTCCGGCTCTGTCGCCGTTCCGTACAAGCATCCTTGCGAACAGTTTAAAGCATCGATAAATAAATATGGTGTTTTTTCCTGCGCAATACGATGTTTGTTCTGCTCAAGGAAATGATACATATGCTTTTCGCCTTCCATCTGACGTACCAAAGTACTCTCACCGCAGAACCAAAATACATTTTCTTTTAAACCTCCCGGCATCGGATATTCACTGCCGAGACCATACTCTATCTCGTCCGTACACGGCGTACCTGTAATACCGTGCGAACGTATGTATTTCATCAAATGATCAAACGTAACATTGTACTGAATATAATTACCGTTGTTCGGATCATCAATCTCCATCTTTTTTGCAATACACGGACTGATAAACGCTAATTTATCTGTAATCCCCATATATTTTTTCGCATAAATAGCGCCGCACATCATCGGACTTTGTACCGGAAATAATTTCGGTATCAGCTCCGGTATGTAACGCTCAATATATCCGACTACCGCCGGACACGGCTGCGAAATACCGCCGAGGAAATTATTTTTGGTAATATAATTAATATATCCCCAAGTCGTAATATCTGCTGCAAAAGAAATGCTGATAACACGATTTACACCTGCTGCCTTTAATCCGCCGAGTACCTGCTCGTATTCCTTCGGATAGTTTGCCTTAAATGCAGGCGCCACCAAAACAGAAATTCTCTCTCCACGCGCAAGGTCTGCAAAAAATCGTTCGGTATCATCACTAAACTCACGCGCATTATGCTTGCACACATCGAAACACGCACCACACGCAATACATTTGTCGCCATCCACCTCAATCCTGCTGACACCCTTCTTCTCCACATGAACATTTGCCCCTAAACAACTGCAGGCACTGATACACTTGTTACAACCCACGCAATTTTCATTCGTAAACACTAATGACATAGCCATCCCTCCGTTGTCTGAATTTTTTATCAAAAAATACCCGACTAAAAAGAAAAGCCGAGCAAAACCCGACTATTCTTTCAATACATTATATCATTTCATTTTTGGCTTGTAAATCAATCATTATAAGTTCATTTCTTATTTTTTCTTGATTTTCTTAACTTTTGTAAATTTACCGTATAATTTGTTGTCCGTTACTAAATCATAATAAGCGCGAACTCTTACATAATAAGTACCTCTGGCAAAAGACCAACCAAGTGTATAAGATGTTTGATCGGTTGTAACAATAGTTGTATTGCTCTTTCTGAACTTTTTGTTTTTGCAAATCTGGATCTCATATCCACTCACACTCTTTGCTTTTTTCCATTTCACGGTGTTCGATTTAGAAGAATAAGAAACTTTCTTGCTCTTCATGGATGGAACAGAAGCTTTTTTACATTTAGCCGTAATCGCATAATTGTCATATGCAGACGGTGCATCATATGTATAATCGGCTTTTACAACCACATAATACGTTCCTTTTTTCGCATAAAAGTTTTTTGTAGTGGTTGTTTTAATCTTTGTAAAAGAAGTTGCCTTATCTCCGTTCTTTTTGTAAATCTCTACATCATAACCCCATCCAACATTATCCTCTGTATTGTTCGGGTAGAACTTCAATGTTACTTTTCCTGTCTTCGGCACAGACAATTTATATACATCGTTATCATACTTTGACCATAATGATCCATAGCGTTTTGAGCTTGTAAGTTTTGCTGCGTTTTTAATGCGGCTGCTCCATGAATCATCTGTTGTTTTCATCGTTTCTACTTCCCAGTTTGCTTTTGCTACGGCAACAGCCTGAAGGAAGTATACCTGATCTACCGGTGTATCATAACTATAGTTCGGTGTGATTTTAACATAAATCTTAGTTCCCGGCTTGAAATTGAGCTTCTGTGTAGAAAAGTTTGTCAAAATTTTGTTGTATTCGCACAACAGATTTCCTGCCGTATCATACAAGTCCATATCCCATCCCCAGCCTGCATCAAGTGTCGGATCTTCTCTCGTAAGATTCAGGGTAAAATAACCGGATTTATCCACGGTGTATGCATAATAATCCGCATCTTTGCTTGAAATCAAAGTTCCTGTTCTGGTTACATTGGAAAGTAATGGCGTTGCAGTTGCAGTTGTATCATTATACTCCTGTTCCCAAGTTCCGCCTGCCACTGTACTTACTTTCATCTTATAAGCCTGTCCTGTCGGCGCATCATAGGAATAATCAGCCGACACTGCCAAATAAAGCTTTGTACCTGCTTTATAATTTAATTTTGCGGTTGTAAATGTTTTTTTCTGTCCGCTATACTCTCTAAGACATGTCCCATCCATATCATAAAGACCGACATCCCAACCCCACCCCGGGTCTGCCGTCGGATCAACTTTTGTAAAAGTAATGGTAAAATATCCGGTTTTATCAACGGTAAACACATAATAATTCACATCATCCGATGTCTCCAGCGCATCTGTAATCTCCTGACCGCATGCCAAATTTGCCATTTCTGCCGCACAACAATAAGTTTCTCCGGACAGTACAAATACCATTGCCGTCAAAAATGCAACAAGTGTTCCAAGCACTTTTTTCTTCATAGTCTTTCTTCCTCCATCACTATTTTTATGCACGATACAAAGAAAAGCCGAGAAATTCCCGACTTATTCTTTCATACAAGTATAGCATTGTTCAAATATGAAATCAATCTTTTTGTCTATTCGTTTTCTTCCTTCATTCGATATCCGACACCGATTTCATTGACAATATAATCGTTCTGTCCCGGTGTCGAACCGAGTTTTTTGCGGATGTTCGCCATGTTCACCTGAAGTTTTTTTACACTGCCTTCATCTGCACAACCCCAAATCTCTTTAATAATCGTAGCATACGTAAGCAGTTTTCCGCATTTACCGGAAAGAAGTGCCAAAATATTATACTCATTCTGTGTCAGTTTTACTTCCGTTTCATCAATGTAAACTTTACGCTTGTCATAATCGATAACCAAATTCTTTAACCGAAATTTCCCGCCCGGAAAACGCCCTTCCTCCGCACTGTGACGGTAACTGCGCAAAATCGCACGCACTCTGGCCAAAAGTTCCTCAGAGCCAAACGGCTTGGTAATATAATCATTTGCTCCCTGATCCAACGCCTCTACTTTTGTCTTTTCATCAGAACGCGCAGATAACACAATCATCGGTGTCAAATAATTTTCCCTGATTTTTTTCAAGAACACAAGACCGTCTCTATCCGGAAGTCCCAAATCCAAAATAACAATATCCGGTACATAAGACAGAAACATCATCTCTGCATTCGCACATGTTCCTGCCACAACAACCTGATATCCTACTGTTTCAAGCATTGTTGTGAGCAACATCGTTATATTTTCATCATCTTCAACAAGCAAAACTTTATACTTATTATTATTCATTCTCACAATTCTCCGTTGCAAGTGAAAAACGGAACAATGCACCGCCGTTTTTCTTATTCTCTGCTTTAATATCTCCACCGTGCGCTTTTATAATGGATGCACATACCGATAATCCGATTCCCGCATTGCGCCTGTTCGCATCCGAAGTTTCCGCTTCCATGCTGTATCCGCCTTCAAAAATGCGATGAAGCCGTTCTTCCGGAATTCCGCTTCCGTCATCTTCCACCTCAAAAATAGCCTGTTCGGAAAGAATAAACACTTTTAATGATAATCTCTGCATTCCTTCCGCATGCTGTACAGCATTTTCCAGAAGATTTACCAAAACCTGCTCTATCAAAAGAGCATCCATCGGAATCATAACAACTTCAGCCGGAATATCAATCTCTACCTTCTGCTGTGGATATCTTTTCTTAAACTTAATAAGCACCGAATCAATCAACTCATCCAGTACGATCGGAAGTTTATTTAAATGCACCTCTTCCGCATCGATTTTCGTAATAGACAATAAATTCTCTACCATCCGGATAAGCCACTGTGCTTCACTTTTGATTCCTTTGAGCATCTTATTCTTTTGCTCTGTTGATAAGGATTCTCTCTTATCTAACAAAGTTTCGCTGAATCCGTAAATTGTCGTAAGCGGCGTCCGCAAATCATGTGAAATCGCGCGGAGAAGATTTGCCCGCATACGCTCTTTCTCACCTTCGATTTTCCATGCCTCATGAACTTTAATTTTTGTCGTAAGCATGCAGGTAAGAATCGCCACTGTCACCATGATAGTCGCCGAAATAAAATTGACCGGTATCGTAAAATTAAGTTTAAAGAAAGGAAATGTAAACGCATAATTTACAGCCACTGTACTGAAAACAGCCGCACACACACCATACACATATCCTTCCGTAAGAAGTGAAATCAAAAATACCGCAAACACAAATAAGGTTGCGATCAACTCTTTGATATCAAACTGATACTCCAACACCAAACTGACCCAAAATGTCAATACTAAAATCGCAAGTGTAATTACCCAATTTTTAAAAATCTTAGTTTTATTTCTCATATTCTCCTAATCAATCATAAAGAGACGCACCATATCTGATTTTTCTGTAAAATTTCTGTCCCAATACAACAAACAGATATCCTACAATCGCGATTGTGGAACCGCCTCCCATAATTGCCATTAATCCTACAATTAGATACAAAAAAATATTCATAACCTTTACCTCGCTGTGTAATTTTGTAGTATTTTATACTTATAATATGTATATATACCCAGCGAATATCTTAACAAAGTAAACGGTTAAGATTCAGTAAAGTGCTTTACTGTTTGGCAAAGATACGGTTAAGAACCCTTCTTTGCTTCCATGCCTATGTTCATTTCCGCAGTTCTGAGCTCATCATATTTTTTTATCATTACTAACGATCTTTTATAGATTAACTCAGACAATTGCCCCAGCTCATTCTTATAATCTATAACACTATAATCTTTATCATCTACAAATGATCCATTTAAATAATTGCAATCCACGAAATTCTTCCAAGAATCCTCCCCATTCTCTTTCAAATATGTATTTAACCACTCTTTTATATCATCAAATACAATAAAATCAAAAGAAACATCTTTAAAAAAATAACAGTAATAATATGCCCGGAGCAGATGAAGCACCTTATCATACCTTTCATCCATTGAGGCTAACAATTTTTGATGCGATGCCGGAACAGCCATAAAATTTCCGATGGTAGCCACCGCATGTGCAAACTCCTCCAATTCTTTATCTTCGGAATAGTTTTTTACATCCTTTTTTAATTGTTTCCAATTAACTCCAACCGGCTGTCCTTTCCGTTTCTTTATTTCATCTCTGCATCTGGCAATATTTCTGTCCGCAGATACTAATGTTTCACCCGAATTGATTATTTTATGGTTCGTAGGTATTTCCCACAAAATCTCATACAAATCAGACATCACACAAAAAAGATATTTTGAACGTACAGAGTGACAATAATCTATATCAAATTTTGCTTTGCAGGTTTTATAGTTAATCAACCTCTTCAGCGCTGATAACTCTTTTTTTGTAAAATCGTATCCCCCAGGTTCATTCAGCAGAGTGAATTCAACCGTTGTACGTAAATCCCGAAAAACATATTTACCATTCTCTTCTTTTTCCACAAACACTTTACTTGAACATCTGTTATTATCACGTTCAACATTTGATATCTCTTTGGGCATTTCAAATCGTCTTTTCATCTATCCACTCCGCTTCCTTAAATCCAACCAATACAATGTCATCTTTTACCAACAATGGGCGTTTTACCAACATTCCATTTGTAGCAAGTAACTGTAATTGCTGCTCTTCCGTCATGGTAGGAAGTTTATCCTTAAGTTGCATTTCTTTATAAAGAAGGCCGCTTGTATTAAAAAACTTTTTAAGCAAAAGTCCGCTTTTTCCATACCATTCTTTCAACTCATCATACGTAGGATTTTCATCTACAATATGACGCTCTGTATATTCTATATTATGTTCATCCAACCATTTCTTAGCCTTTTGGCAGGTTGAACATTTGGGGTAACATATAAATAACATCTCTTCATCTCCAATCAAATCTTATATGAATAGTTATTTCTTTTCCAAAAGAACTACCGTCTCCACATGCCCCGTCATCGGGAACATATCTACCGGCTGTATCTTCTGCACCTTATATCCGTGTTTTGTCAAATATCCCAAGTCTCTTGCCAGTGTATCCGGTCCACAGGAAATATAGACAACTTTTTTCGGTGACAGCTTGCAAACAGAAGACAAAAATGCCTCATCGCTTCCGCTGCGCGGCGGGTCCATAAACACAACATCCGCCTTCTGTCCCTGCTCGGCCATTCCTACCATCCATTTACCCGCATCGCCGCAGACAAACGTTGCATTTGACGCTTTATTTTGCTTGGCATTTTCACGAGCATCCTTCACAGCCTCGGCATTTAACTCCACTCCGATGACTTTTGCCGCTTTTTTTGCTGCCACAAGAGAGATAGTTCCGATTCCGCAATATGCATCTATCACTGTTTCCTTTCCGGAAAGCTGTGCCATCTCCATCGCCTTTGCATATAAAACTTCCGTCTGCTCCGGATTTACCTGATAAAACGATTGTGGCGACAGGCGGAACTTCACACCGCACAAACTATCTTCAATATAACCTTTACCGTAAAGCACAATATCTCTTTTCCCGAGTACCATCGTCGTACGCTTTTCATTGACATTAATCACAATCGTACTAATCTCCGGATGGATTTTTACAAGTGCCTTGGCAAAATTATTTTTCGACGGTAAAATCGGCGAACGGAGCACCAAAATCACCATAATCTGCCCGGTTGACTTCGACACACGCACTACCACATGTTTTAAAAGTCCCATATCTGTCTTTTCATCATAAGTTCTGATCTTGAAAGACTTGAGAAGACTGCGCACGGAAAGAATAATCTCATCCGCCTTTGCATGCTCAATCATGCATCTGTCAATCTTTACAATACGATGCGATTTTTCCTCGTAAATACCGGAAACGGGCGCACCCTTTTCGTAACCAAACACTGCATGTACCTTATGTCTGTAATGATACGGATTTTTCATACCGATTATCGGCTGCACTTTCCCAAATTTCCCGAGAAGTTTCTGCATCTCCTTCTGTTTATCTGCAAGTTGTTTTTCATACGGGATATCAATATACTGACATCCCCCGCATTTTTTCATATACGGACATTTCTTTTCCACTGTTATACTCCCTTCAAGTCAAACGCCGGGATAAAACTCTCCGACGCCGTCTGTCCTTCCTGTACGAAAGCATTTGCAACTCCGATTTCCAGCGCATAATCAATCAGCCGGCCGTATTCCCGCTTCGTCACTTTCCTCGTAAGTTCCGGAAACAATTTAAAACGCTCCGCGGCATCTGCCCCCGGTGTATATTGATTCATCAAACTTAAATAAATGTCATCCCCATATGTCTCATGCAAATATGCCACAATCTTTTTCGCCTCGGACACTTTCCCGGGCAATAGAAGATGTCGTACAATCACGCCACGTTGTATGATTCCGTCTTTATCAAACATGCACGGTCCGGTCTGTCTGACCATCTCTGCAATAGCCGCTTTTGCAACCTGCGGATAATCTGCTGCCTTCGAATACTTTGCCGCCGTCTCGGATGTAAAATATTTAAAATCCGGCAGATATACATCCACCAGCCCTTCTAGCCTGCGAAGGCTCTCTTGACTTTCATATCCGCTGCAATTCCATACAAACGCAAGGTCAATTCCTTTTTCTTTTGCCAAACGGACAGCCTCACAAACAGTCGGCAAATAATGGTCAGGGGTTACCAGATTAATATTGTTTGCACCTTGCGCTTTTAACTCAAAGAAAATATCAATAAGCCGCTGAGTCGTAACCGTCTTTCCTGCCTGTCCGCCGGAAATTTCACGATTCTGACAAAACACACACCCAAGCGCACAACCACTGAAAAACACCGCTCCGGAACCGCTCTTTCCCGATATGCACGGTTCTTCCCACATATGGAGCGCAGCTCTTGCAACCAAAACCTGCGCCCCTGCGTGACAAACTCCTACCTTCTTTTCTCTATTCACATGACATTGTCTCGGACATAACTTACAATCTTGATACATGTTTTTTCACCTTCTTACAGTATAATATAGCCTTAAAAAACATGCAAACTATAACTCCTTTTAACAATAGCTGACTTTTTCAAAAACACAAGACTGCAATTGATTTTCTTCGCGATTAAAATAGTATACGTGATCCGCCAAAACCTCTTTCGGGTCTACTTGTGTTTCATTTACCTCTCGTACCATATCGTTTAATCGGTCACCTTCGTTTCCGCTTTCCGGAACCAGAATCACCTCGTGGACACTGCTCGGAATAATGTAGACATTTTTACCTATGGCATTTGCGAAATTGCGCACAACATTCGGATAAGCCATTGTCGCTGCCCCGTTCATCTTCATCGGATTTGTCATAACATACATGGAAATATCTTCCTCGAGCAGTTCTTCCCGCTCTTTTGACTCTCCCATCATCTGCATAATAATCTCCTTCATACCCGTTATCGCCGCCGGCAATAAATTCGGTGTATTTTCACACGCCTGTTTATAAACCTGCTCCAAAGTCACCCCCCACATTTGCAAATGGGAATTGTGAATCAGAATCGTAGCACTGCCTGTCTTTTCATCCTGCACCAAATAATAAAACACCATGACAAGATCCATATATTCCACATACGGAATCTTTTCAAGCATTTTCTGATTCCACTTACGATTTACAAGCTTATACACTATTCTGCTTTTTGCCTTCTCATAATCCACGAAGAAACCGATATCCATCGACTCCTCCAACTTGTACTCATTGTTGCGCCTTACAATTTCTGCCGCCAAAAATTCAAGTTCCACGCCTTCTTTGTACCACTCATAAAACTCGCTTAAATAAATCGTCGGCGATATATTTTTGTCCTTCTCCAAAATTGTGACCGCCTCTTCCGTCACTCCGTTATTTTTCATTACCGAACTAAACTCCACTTTCTGATTGCCAGGAATGATTTTTTTCATCTCCTTTAATAGTTTTTCTGAAAATTCTTTCATTTGATTTTACCTCCGATAGATATGTTTTTTGATTTGTTTTTAGACTTGTTTTTGAAATAAAAAAAGACAATGAATCGCTTCATTGTCTTTTAGGCTTTTGTAAATCTTATACACGTGAAAGATATTCACCTGTACGTGTGTCAATCTTGATTACGTCATTCTGGTTTACAAATAATGGTACGTAAACTGTAGCACCTGTTTCAACA
>JAZQDJ010000036.1:0-33449 GCA_045546735.1 Lachnospiraceae bacterium
CTGTCATGATGGTGTCGTCTTTGTAAACAAGGCCGATTTTACGTTTTGGAATAGTACGACGGAACGAAAGTTCTTTCAGAGTACCTTTTTCCAAGTCTTCTTTCACAAAATCCTTAATGACACAAGCAATGCCGAGATCAATGCGTGCAAGTTCAATCAAAAGATCCATAGTGTTGATTTCGATGACATTACTCATAGATATTTGATTGGAAGATAAGTACATATCCACGTATTTTCTTGAAATATTTTCTTTGTTCAGCATCATAAAGGTTGCGTTGTTCAGAATAGAACCTTTGTCGTCACCTTCACGGATGCGCAGGTTTTCAAGATAACGTTCCGTGGTTACAAAGGTATCCTGAATTTCGCGGAACGGAATATAGGTCAGATTCCCCGGCTGGCTCGGAATACCCACAATACCGATATCCGTAACGGAATTATCAATGTCGCGGATTGTTTCCATGGAAGGATGACAGGTAATTGTTACTTTGATGTGTGGATTGTCTTTTACAAACTGTTGCAGATACGGTAAGAGTACGTATTTACAAAGTGTGATGCTGACACCGATAGAAAGCTGGGAAACACCGAGTTCGTTGACACGTTTAATCTGTTCTTCGCCGTGTCGGATAGCAGAAAAAGCTGTTCGCACCTGCTCATACAAAAGTTCGCCTTCCATCGTGAGAGTCACGCCGCGGGAAGAACGGTGAAAAAGCTGGACATCAAGACTTTGTTCAAGTTTTGAAATTGCTTTACTGATAGCAGGCTGGCTGATGTAGAGTTCTTTTGCTGCACCTGAAATATTTTTGTGCTGTGCAACGGTATAAAATATGTAATATAAATTTAAATTTGTATCCATTTATATATTCCTTTCCGTTTTGTTATATTAAATACAGAATATCATAATTAAAATTTATAGTAAATATAAATAATATGTATTTTATTTATAGAAAAAAGTTTGCTATACTCGTAGCATAGAAGTAATAGGAGGTTTAGGTCAATGGGAATGACAATGACACAAAAGATTCTTGCAGCACATGCAGGTCTTGAATATGTAGAAGCCGGACAGCTTATCGAGGCAGATCTTGATCTTGTACTCGGAAATGATATCACAAGCCCGGTTGCAATCAAAGAAATGAGTAAAATGAAAGTAGACGGCGTTTTTGATAAAGATAAAATTGCGCTCGTTCCGGATCATTTTGTTCCGAATAAAGATATTAAATCAGCTGAACACTGCAAATGTGTGCGTGAATTTGCTTACCGCAATGAAATTACAAACTATTTTGAAGTAGGACAGATGGGTATCGAACATGCGCTTTTGCCTGAAAAAGGATTGACAGTTGCAGGCGATGTGATTATCGGTGCCGATTCTCATACATGTACATATGGAGCGCTCGGTGCGTTCTCAACAGGTGTCGGAAGTACGGATATGGCTGCAGGTATGGCAACAGGAAAAGCCTGGTTTAAAGTTCCGGGAGCTATTAAGTTTAATCTGACAGGAAAACTTCCGAAATATGTAAGCGGAAAAGATATCATTCTTCACATTATCGGTATGATCGGAGTGGACGGTGCACTTTACAAATCAATGGAATTTGTCGGTGACGGTGTTGCCAATCTTTCTATGGATGACCGTTTCACGATTGCAAATATGGCAATTGAAGCAGGCGGAAAGAACGGTATTTTCCCTGTAGATGAGAAAGCAATTGCTTATATGAAAGAACACTCTACAAGAGAGTTTAAAGTATATGAAGCAGATGAAGATGCTGTTTATGACGAAGAATACACCATTGATTTAAGTACATTAAAATCAACGGTTGCATTCCCACATCTTCCGGAAAACACACATACTATTGATGAAATTGACAAAGATATCAAGATTGACCAGGTAGTCATCGGTTCTTGTACAAACGGACGTCTGGATGACCTCCGCCAGGCTGCGGAAGTGTTAAAAGGACGTAAAGTGGCAAAGGGAATGCGTCTTATCGTAATTCCTGCAACGCAGGCTATTTATCTTCAGGCGATGGAAGAAGGACTCCTTAAAATCTTTATCGAAGCAGGCGGTATTGTAAGTACACCGACATGTGGACCTTGTCTTGGCGGATACATGGGTATCCTTGCAGAAAACGAGAGATGTGTTTCTACAACAAACCGTAACTTCGTAGGACGTATGGGACATGTAACAAGTGAAATTTATTTAGCATCTCCGGCGGTTGCAGCAGCATCAGCTATTACAGGAACAATTGCCGGTCCGCTTGATCTTAAATAGAAAGGAGAACGGTTATGGAAAACGCAAAAGGAACCGTATTTAAATATGGAGATAATGTAGATACAGACGTTATTATTCCGGCAAGATACTTAAATTCATCTGACCCGGCAGAACTTGCAACGCACTGTATGGAAGATATTGACACAGAATTTGTGAAAAAAGTAAAAAAAGGCGATATTATCGTCGGTGAAAAGAACTTTGGCTGCGGATCATCCAGAGAACATGCTCCGATTGCTATCAAAGCAGCCGGTGTAAGCTGTGTCATTGCAGAAACATTTGCACGTATTTTTTATCGTAATGCTATCAATATCGGACTTCCGATTATCGAGTGTCCGCAGGCAGTTGCCAATATTGATAACGGTGATGAAGTAGAAGTAAACTTTGACACAGGTATGATTTACAACAGAACAAAAGGAACTGAGTTCAAAGGACAGGCGTTCCCGTCGTTTATGCAGAAGATTATTGCTGCACAAGGACTTGTAAATTATATTAATAATAAATAGAAATGTTTCTTATAACAGGTGGGTCTGCGACTCACCTGTTTTTGTATAATTAAAGTTCGTCCAAAAAGCATACTGGTTTGCTTGAATTAGATTAGGAAAAATGTATAATATAAAGTGTCGTTATATCTGAAAAACAAAAAATGGCCAAACGGAGGATTTTATGAAGAAACTTTATAAAATAATTACAATGATATTGGTTGTGGCATTGGTATGTATAAATTGTGATGTTGTAGCGTTTTCATATATAGAAAATGTGAATGCAAAGACTATTTCCGGAAATTCCGTATCAGAAAATGACGTAGATGAAATCCCTGATTTTGATGTAACGGACGTGCCAGTTAGTGTGCAGGGCGATAGTCCTGCTAATCTTTATATTAGTAAAGCGGATTGTAAATGCTCTGATACGACTCGTCCTTATATCCGCCTTCAGCGTTATCCAACGCAGGGAAAGGCAGCTTCACAGCTTCTTGATGGTGAGTGGATGTTCGACCAGGATTTTTCAAGAGACCTTTTGTTTGGACGTTTTTACACCGCACGTAAAGATGCGGATAGAAGTAAACATTATCGGGATGTAAACGGAAACTGGATTGGTACGATTGAAGCTCTTACGAATCAGTACGAATGGGATGAAGAGTTAGAAGTCGTTGCTATGCAGAGGGCAGCAGAGCTGCTTTTTAGCGGAGAACATGATCGCCCGAACGGATGTCATTATTCGGAAGTGTATCTGTACTGTTCTTTACAGAATGCAGCAGCTACCGGTCTTGCATTTAATCCGAATGCTGTAAAAGACGGTTCTACAAATACTTACTGGAATACAGATGTAAATGAGCTTAATTTTGTATTCTGTCCTTCCAGCTTGGCGCTGAAATATCCGGAAAAGGATTTTAGTACGGATGCTGCTCTTGCAGACCTTATCGTAACGGATCCTGAAATCGGTTACATGGAAGAGGCAAAAGGCAGACTTACGTATGAACACCGAAAAGCCATTATGGATAACGATTATTATCGTATCGGTATTGGCTGCGTAAGAACGTCAGATGGGCGTATTATTACTGCAGTGGCACTTGCAAAAGAAGATAACATGGAGACAGGTGCGGACGTTGTGGTTACCCCAAAGGGAACACATACATCGGAGCAGATGGAAAACATGTTTTCTATGACCTATACCGACGTAACAATTGGTATGAATGCAAAGGGTACGGATTGGAATTATTGTACGCTTACCGACGTAACGTGTTACGGAGAGTCGACACAGGTTTCCTATGTGGAAGGAACTCCGCAGTCAAAGCGTCCGACACTTGATTTAAAAAATGTGGTGTTTGGTAATGTCGGTCACGATGCGGTTGCGATGTGGAAGAACTCTACTGCTACTGTACCGAGAGATGGAAAAAATCGAAATGGTAATCAGGTTGAAATCATTGACGGCACCTGGATAGCGGAAAATCCGGAGGTTGCTACGGTGGATGCTAACGGTATCATTACCATACATGGCACTGGTACGGCAGGGTTTTATAACAAAGGTACAGAGTTTAAAGCAGTGTATGGTATCGAAGTAACCGAAATTCCGCTTCCGGATTTCGAATTTGTGCCGGTATTCTCATCTCAGGAGTGGGACGTAGCAAGCGGTACATTAAGAATCCCATATACTCTTGTATGTAAGAGTTATGAGAGTGAAGAGGATTATGGTGAGGTGCTTAGTATTATCGGAAGAGATATATCTATTACGTCAAGTAATGCCGATGTTGCTGTTACAAATACGGTTGCATCCGACGGTATGAGCGGAGTAGTATCTTTAACGTATACCGGAGATAAGGCAAACATTATGGATGGTGTCAGCGGTACACAGATTGTATTCGGCGGTACCGATAAGCATCTGCTTAATAAGTATACGTTATGGATGAGCATTTCAAACTCCGGCAGTAACAACAGTTCATCTACGGGTAATACAAATACCGATACGGAAGATACGAAAGACGCTACCAACGTAGTAGTAAAGGAAAAGAAACAGACGATTTCGATTGGAAACAGCAGATTTAAAAAGGCTACCAAGAAATCAAAAGCCTACGCCATTAAACGGAGTAAGGTAAAAAAGACCAAGGTGTACAACATGAAAGTAAAGGTGAAAACCAGTGACGTCGGTCATGGAAAAGTCACTTATAAGGTCACTTACCCGAAAGGTACTACGAAGAAACAAAAGAAACTCTTTACGGTAAAAAAAGGAAAAATTACCATAAAGAAAGGCGTAAAGAAAGGAACGTATAAAGTAACCATCACGGCGGCCAAAGTCAGCGGATTGTATAAAAAAGCAACCAAGACCGTTTATGTGAAGGTGAAGTAAAAAAGAGGAAAATTGGTATCGGCATTTGGCTGGTACCAATTTTTTATTATTCAGAATTTGTTGGTGGTAATAAACGGATAACAATTTGTGATATATGTAGGTTGATTTTATTTGTAATATCATGTATAATGAACACATGTTCGAGAGAGAAAATGTAATGAATTTTATAAAGAAAAACATGACTTGGATACTTGTGAGCATATTTTTGCTTCTTGCATTTGTGATGTATATATTTCCGAAGTTTTTTATGGAAACTGCCGATCAAGTACTCGTTCTTGTGGACGGTCGGGAGTACGGAATCTATTCTTTGTATGAAATGCAGGAAATAAAGATTGAGACAGCAGATGGATATAATCTTCTTGTGATTAAAGACGGACAGGCTTATGTGGCAGAATCAGATTGTGAAAATCAGGTCTGTGTGCACACGCAGCCTGTGACCAAAACCGGCGGACAGATTATTTGTCTTCCGCATCGTGTTGTTATTCGATTACAAACGACAGAAAAGAGTGAGATAGATGCAGTCGCGAACTAAAAAAACGGCAGTCCTCGGATTGTTTACGGCACTTTCGCTAATTTTTTCATATATCGAGAGTATTCTTCCGGTTCCTCTTATTGTTCCGGGGGCAAAGCTTGGACTTCCGAATACGCTTATTTTGCTTGTGCTTTATGCATATGGAACACGAGAAGCGTTGGCTGTCAATTTTGTGAGAATTTTACTATCCGGATTCATGTTCGGAAATATGTTCAGTATTGTATATAGTCTGGCGGGTGCAGCGTTCAGTTTTGTTGTTATGATTCTGGCAAAGAAAGCAAAGATTTTTCCGATGAAATCAGTTAGTATTCTCGGTGGTGTATTTCATAATGTCGGACAGATTATTGTTGCTGTGTTTCTTGTTTCGGGGATATCGGTTATGGCATATCTTCCTGTTTTGCTCGTGGCAGGTGTTGTTACAGGTCTGTGTAACGGTGTTTTGGCAGAAATAATATATAAAAGAGGTATTTTATGATAGGGTATGTAAAGGGGACATTAGAAGAAATTGAAGAAAACGCAGTTGTGCTTGATGTCGGCGGAATGGGAATCCGAATCTATATCGGTGCAGGATTTTTGTGCGAACTTCCTTCTTATGGGACGGAAATGAAAATATATACATATACAAATGTAAAAGAGGATTCCTTTACACTTTATGGATTTCGTAATAAAGATGAGTTGGAACTTTTCAAAAAACTTATTTCCGTAAGCGGTATAGGTCCAAAAGGGGGACTGGCGATTCTGTCTGTAATGAGCGCAGATGATTTGCGTTTCGCAATCTATTCTGGCGATGTAAAATCTATTGCAAAAGCTCCTGGGATAGGCAAAAAAACAGCTGAAAGAGTTGTTCTTGAATTAAAAGATAAAGTCAGCCTTGAAGATAACAGCGCAGACAGCCTGCTTTCTCAAATCGGTCATGCTGAGGATCGTTCTGTGAGCGAATTTGCAGGCAAAAGAAAAGATGCTATTGATGCACTTGTTGCTCTCGGATATAATGGAACCGATGCGGCAAGAGCTGTAAAACAAGTAAATCCAACGGATGAAATGTCAGTGGAAGAGATTTTGAAAGCGTCATTACGCTATTTGTTATAGGAGGTGGAGTATGGCTCCCAGAATGATTGAAACCAATCTGACAGCAGAAGATGTAAAAGTAGAAGATACGCTCCGTCCTCAGCTTTTGGATAGTTATATCGGACAGCAGAAAGCGAAAGAGACTTTAAAAATATATATTGAGGCAGCCAAAAAAAGAGAGGATTCACTCGATCACGTTCTTTTATATGGGCCTCCGGGGCTTGGTAAGACAACGCTTGCGGGTATTATTGCCAATGAGATGGGAGTTAATATAAAAGTCACAAGCGGTCCTGCGATTGAAAAACCTGGAGAGATGGCTGCTATTTTAAACAATCTTCAGGAAGGTGATGTTCTTTTTGTCGATGAAATTCATCGATTAAACCGACAGGTAGAGGAAGTGCTTTATCCTGCAATGGAAGATTATGCGATTGATATTATGATTGGAAAAGGTACAAGTGCACGTTCTATCCGGTTAGAACTTCCGAAGTTTACTTTAGTGGGGGCAACAACAAGAGCGGGACTGTTAACAGCACCTCTTCGTGACCGTTTCGGTGTGATTCATAAACTTGAATTTTATACCATTGAGGAATTAAAACAAATTATTCTTCATTCGGCAGAGGTATTAAAAGTTGAGATTGAAGAGTCGGGAGCGTATGAACTTGCACGCAGAAGCCGAGGAACACCGCGTCTTGCAAACCGTATTTTAAAACGTGTGAGAGATTTTGCACAGGTAAAATATGACGGGATTATTACAAAAGAAGTTGCTGATACGGCACTTGACCTTTTGGGCGTTGATAAACTCGGACTTGATCATGTGGATCAGAATATTATTTTGACAATGATTGATAAATTTGACGGCGGTCCGGTAGGATTAGATACTTTAGCGGCAGCAACCGGAGAAGATGCAGGAACTGTGGAAGATGTTTATGAACCGTATTTGATTTTAAATGGTCTTATTAACAGAACGCCGCGAGGCAGAGTCGTAACATCTGCAGCATACAAACATTTCGGACGCAAATTACCCGAATAAAAAAACATTGTTTTCTGCATAGAATTTGATATAATAGTGGTTAAGAATGTATTTTTGAAAGGTGTGTACCAATGACAGCGAAAACAGATACCGAAGTATTGATCGGCGGAAAAGTATATACACTCAGTGGTTATGAGAGTGAAGAATATTTACAGAAGGTTGCTCTTTATATTAATAACAAGATTAATGAGTACAATAAAATCGAAGGTTTTCGCAGACAATCTATGGACACACAGGCTGTGTTGCTGGAACTGAACATTGCTGATGATTATTTTAAGGCAAAGAAAAAAGCAAAGTCTTTGGAAGATGATATTGCCACGAAAGAGAAAGAACTTTATGACATTAAGCATGAGCTGATTGCAACCCAAATCAAATTGGAAAGTGCTGAAAAAGCTTTAAAAGCCATGCAGACGGTAAAGAAAGATAGCATTTAAATAAAAGCTGCCTTGCGGCAGCTTTTTCTGTGAATGTAAGAGGTGTTTATATGGTAGAATTATTAGCACCGGCGGGAGACAAGGAATGTTTTAGGGCAGCACTGTCAGCAGGCGCTGATGCAATTTATGTCGGCGGTAAAAAATATGGTGCGCGTGCATATGCAGGTAATTTTGAAACCGATGATTTGATTGAATGTCTGAAACTTGCCCATTTACTTGATAAAAAAGTCTATTTGACTGTAAATACACTTATGAAACAGCCGGAACTTGACGATCTGGTTTCTTTTTTAATTCCTTTATACGAAGAAGGACTTGACGGTGTGATTGTTCAGGATCTCGGGGCTCTCAAAATAATGAGAGAGGCTTTTCCGGATATGGAACTTCATGCCAGTACACAGATGACTGTTACGGGGGCATATGGCGCCAATCTTTTGAAAGCATATGGAGTTTCGCGAGTTGTACCGGCCAGAGAATTGTCATTAGATGAAATTTTAGCTATAAAAAGAGAAACGGGACTGGAAATAGAAACGTTTGTTCATGGTGCTATGTGTTATGGGTATTCAGGACAATGTCTGTTTTCAAGCATGCTCGGTGAGAGAAGCGGAAACAGAGGCCGATGTGCAGGTCCGTGCAGACTTCCTTATACAGTCAAATATAACGGGAAACGCTTAAACGCCGATGATGAAATGTATCAACTCAGTTTAAAGGATTTATGTACATTGGAAGTGTTGCCGAAACTGATTGAGGCCGGTATTGATAGTTTTAAAATCGAAGGAAGAATGAAAACGCCGGAATATGTTTCGTTTGTAACAGGAATGTATCGTAAATATATAGATTTATATGATAAAAAACCAAAAAATTATTCTGTTTCAAAAGAAGATACGGAACTGCTTAAAAACCGTTTCAGCCGTGGAAGTATTCAGTCGGGGTACTATTTTAAACATAACGGAAGAGAGCTTGTTACTTTGGATAAACCGGGGTATCAATCATTTTCTGTACAAGAAAATACAGAAAAATATGAAGAAAAAGACAAAATGAACATTGACCTGATTGGTCATTTTACGGCTTACAAAAATTCATCGGTTTGTTTTACGGTATATAAGAAAAATCATCCTGAAACGACGGTCACAGCATTAGGAGATGAGCCGTTTGAAGCCCAAAAATGTGCTGCAACACATGAGGGTGTACAAAAACAACTTGCAAAAGTTGGAAATACATGTTTTTCTTTTTCGGAAATAACATTTGACATGGAAGATGATTTGTTTCTTCCGAACAAAGTATTGAACAATTTACGTCGTGATGCGATTTCTCAACTGGAAGAAAATATTTTACAGAAATATCGGCGTAAATCATCTGCAGTTTGTACTAAAAAAGTTTTAGGTGCAACAAAAAAACATGACGGACATAAAAAACTTATTGTGGAGGTCCGTACACTCGCACAATTGAAAGCAATTTCCGGTGTGGCATATATGGAAAAAGTTTGTGTTGATATCGATATGTTACAACCGGAATGTTTGGATGTGGTTATTAATCTGGTGGGAAAAATCCGTGCTTCAAAGACCGGAATATATATAAAACTCCCGCATGTATGCAGACAGAAAACCATAAAAATCATAGAAGATAAGCGTTTTTTTATTGAGCGTATTTTACCGGATGGTTTTTGTGTTGGTAATTTAGAAAGCCTCGGATATGTCAAAAAACACTATCCGGATGCAAAAATGATATCCGACTGCGGTTTATATGTGTTTAATGATGAGACTGCAGATGTTTTAAAACAACATCATATTACCGAGCATAATCTGTCGTATGAATTGCACAGAAAAGAAATTATGCAACTCGTTGAGCGTGTAAAGGGACATGATTTTTATTTGCCGGTTTACGGATATATTCCTGTAATGGAAACTGCCGGTTGTGTTTTAAAAACAAATAAAATGTGTAGAAACGGTAACGGAAATGAAACGGTAGTTTTAACTGACCGTCATCAAAAAGACCGTATGGTTATAACACATTGTGACCGCTGCGAAAATACGATTTACAATTCCGTTCCGTTGTCTTTACACAATGAAACAGATCATGTTTTAAATTTAAAAATGAATGGCGTTGTTCTGAAATTTACAACAGAAAATGACGGACAAATAAATGATATCGTTAAGTTTTGGTCGAATATATTACAAGGATTACCTGCAAATAAGTATCAGGTGAACGAATTTACGAAAGGACACTTTGCAAAAGGTGTAGAGTGATAAAAGTTGGCACATGTTATATCTGATTTATCAAAATATGTGATTGTCTTTTTTATGGCCGTGTATACGTTGCTGTGTTTGTTTGCGCTGCGCGAAAAAGAGGAAGATGATATGGGATGGGTGTATGCGTTGCAGATTATCAGCATGTTTATGGTTCATTTTATCGGTTTTTCGGCAATTTGTTTAGAGACGAGTGATATTTCATACATTATTTTTTACGGCTTTCAGCAGATTTTGTTGTTTGCAACGATTGCTTTGTATCGGGTGATTTATCCGGAGGTTCATCGTTTGATTATTAACAATATGTGTATGTTACTGACAGTCGGTTTTCTGATTTTGACACGTATTTCTTATGAAAAATCAATCAAACAGTTTGCGATTGTATCTATTTCACTTATTGTCGGTTTGTTTATTCCGTTTTTCATCAAGAAAATGCGATTTTTAAAACATTTGACATGGATTTACGGAATGCTCGGACTGTTACTTCTTGTAGCTGTAGCTGTTCTCGGTGCCGTAACTCACGGAGCAAAGCTTTCTTACAGCATCGGCGGTGTTTCATTTCAACCGTCAGAATTTGTGAAAATATTATTTGTATTTTTTGTTGCCGGAATGTTTAAAGAATCAAAATCTTTTGTGCAAGTTCTAATCACTACGCTGGTTGCAGCGCTTCATGTATTGACACTTGTTCTTTCGAAAGATCTCGGAAGTGCATTGATCTTTTTCGTGACATATCTTGTCATGTTGTATGTTGCAACACGCAAGATTTACTATTTACTTGCGGGCGGTGCATGCGGCGCACTTGCTGCTTGCTTAGCTTATAAATTGTTTACACATATTCAAATACGAATTATTGCATGGCAGGATCCGTGGAATCACATTAACGATGAAGGATACCAGATTACGCAGTCCTTATTTGCAATCGGTACCGGCGGTTGGTACGGAATGGGACTTTATCAAGGAAATCCGACAGCGATACCATATGTAGAACAGGATTTTGTTTTTTCGGCTGTTGCAGAAGAACTCGGTGTGCTTTTTGCCATTTGTCTGATTCTCGTATGTATTAGTTGTTTTTTGTCTGTTATGCTTGTTGCCATGCGCTTAAAAGAAGAGTTTTATCGTTATATTGCTGTGGGAATCGGAATGATTTATATTACACAGGTATTTTTGACGATCGGAGGAGGAACACGTTTTATTCCTCTTACGGGAGTAACCCTTCCGCTTGTAAGTTACGGCGGAAGCAGTGTCCTGGCCACCATCATTATGTTTTGTATTGTGCTGGGATTATATTGTGTCAGAGAGCAGGAAGGAATAAGACATGCAAAGAAAGCAAAACGAAGAAAAGCGTCCGCGCGGGAACGCATCGAAGAAGATTAATGGAATACATAACGGCGAGATTATTGCAGTAAGTGTTTGTGTTGTGGCGCTTATGCTTGCTCTTGTATGGAATATTGTTGATTATATGTTGCATGAAAAAGAAGAAGCAATTAACAATTCTTTTAATCCGCGTCAAGAGCTTCTTGCAAGCCAAAATATCCGCGGCTCTATTTATTCTGCTGACGGAGAAGTGCTTGCAAAAACAAGAGTGCTGGAAGATGGTTCGGAGCAGCGTTATTATCCGTACGCAAATTTATTTGCGCATGTAGTCGGACATTCGGCAAAAGGTAAAACCGGAATTGAATATTCCGAGAATATGAAAATGATTACTTCGCATGCATCATTATCGAACAAAATACAAAATGAAATTAATGCTGAAAAAAACCTCGGCGACAGTGTGATTACAACGTTGGATGTTTCGCTGCAGGAAGTGGCGTATAATGCACTTGGTGTTTATTCGGGAGTCATTGTAGTGACAGAACCTTCTACAGGAAAGATTCTTGCGCAGGTTTCGAAACCGGATTATGACCCGAATGAGATTGCAGTGATTTGGGAAGATTTACTTGTTGATGATTCCAGCAGCGTGTTATTAAACCGTGCAACACAGGGACTTTATCCGCCGGGTAGTACATTTAAAATTATAACGGCTTTGGAGTATTACAGACAAAATGACGGTAATACATCATCGTATTCCTATTCCTGCGGAGGACGTTTTACAAAAGACGGAAATACAATCCGCTGTTATCATGGACAAAATCACGGCTCTATTGATTTTGCACGCAGTTTTGCGAAGTCATGTAATTCATCGTTTGCGAATATCGGAACCAATCTTGATATTACCGAGTTTCAAAAGACGGCAAAGCAACTTTTGTTCAATACAGATTTGAAAATGGATATTCCGTCCAAACAAAGTCAATTTTCATTATCCGTATCTGATGTGACAGATACGGTTATGCAGACATCAATAGGACAGGGAAAAACCCAGATAACGCCGATGCATCTGAATATGATTACTGCAGCGATTGCGAATGACGGTGTGTGCATGACTCCGTATGTGGTAGACCGTATTGAAAGCGCAACGGGTTCTGTTGTCAAAAGAAATTCGCCGTCTCAGGAGACAGTTATGATGACGGAAGAGGAAGCGGCTTTTATGAAGGAACTCATGGCAGGTGTTGTTACATCCGGAACTGCTTCTAAATTGGACGGCCTTTCTTACACTGCGGCCGGAAAAACCGGATCGGCAGAATATTCTGCAAATAAAGATGATTCGCACGCGTGGTTTACCGGTTTTGCTCCGGTTGATGATCCGCAAATATGCGTAACAGTCATAGTAGAAAGTGCAGGATCGGGCGGTGATTATGCAGTTCCTATAGCAAAAAGAGTTTTTGATGAGTTTTTTGGTACAAATTAAATAAAAAAATACGAAAAATGCTATCTTTTTTTTCTAAATTATTGTATAATAGCAGTTGAGTTGTATCAATTTAATTGACAACAGGGAGGGTTACATATGTTTGATCAGATTTTTGGTAATTATCTGGTGTCTTCCGGAACAATTACAAAAGAACAGTTTCAGGATGTTTTAGAAAGTCAGGGCAAGATTCGTGTTAAACTCGGTCTTATCGCTGTAGCTGAAAAGCTTATGACAGAAGAGCAGGCAGATGAGGTTAATAAACTTCAGGCGATTATGGACCGCCGTTTTGGTGATATTGCAGTAGAAAAAGGCTATTTGTCAGATGATCAGGTGACACAGCTTTTAAAGAAACAGGGCAATATTTATATGGTCTTTGTTCAGACATTGATTGACAAAGGTTATATGACCTTAGAAGAAATTGATTCTGCATTAAATAAATATCAGGAGGAACAGGGCTTTACACATAGTGATATGGATGCTCTTGTGAGCGGTGATGTTGACCGTACCGTGCAGTTGTTCCTTCCGGCAAATACTGAATTATGCGACAGACATTGCGGTATTGCGATTCGTACTTTTATTCGTATTATTAATTCTTCTGCATATGTTTCAAAAGCATATTTTGTAGATGAATTAAAAACAGATAAATTTGCTATGCAGGCACTTGAGGGAGATCATTCTATCGTTTCCGGTTTTGCCGGTATGGGAGATGACCTTTTAGCACTTGCTAATCCGTTTGCGGATGAAGAATTTGAAACAGTTGATTTGGATGCGCTTGATGCTGTCGGTGAATTCACAAACTGTATCAACGGTCTTTTTGCATCTGAAATGAGTGGAGAAAGTGTAGATCTTGATATGCTTCCACCTGTATTTTTCGAAAATCCGGTTTCTATTACGGGAAATCAGTTCTGTGTATTCCCGATTCATGTAGACGGAAAAGAGATCAAATTTGTATTATCCATCGATGCGGATATGAATGTGAAATAGGAGGCGCTATACAATGGCTAAGATTTTAATTGTAGATGATTCCAGAACATCCAGAAAGATGCTCAGAAATATTTTAGAATCCAACGGGCATGAAATTGTGGATGAGGCAGTTAACGGACAGGATGGTGTTCAGAAATTCCAGGCTTTAAAACCGGATGTAATTACACTTGATATTACAATGCCGATCGTAGACGGTGTTGTAGCATTAAAGATGATTAAGGCATTGGATTCCAATTCTAAAGTTATCATGGTAACTGCAGCAGGCCAGAAAAATAAAATGATTGACTGTATCAAAGCCGGAGCAAATGAATTCCTGACAAAACCTTTTGATCAGCAGGAAATTCTTGATGTAATTGCAAAAATGGTATAAATGACATATAAATCCTGTCTTGCATGAAAAGACAATCTGTTTTATACTAAATGCATGTGTTGTTGTGTACACGCCAGACAGGAGGGTTTGCAATGATTGAAGCAACAAGCTGTGGCGGTGTGGTTATTTTTCGCGGTAAAATCCTTTTGCTATACAAAAATATTAAAAATAAGTATGAAGGATGGGTATTACCAAAGGGGACTGTTGAACCGGATGAAGAGTATAAAGATACGGCGCTGAGAGAGGTTCTTGAAGAATCCGGGGCTAAAGCTACGATTATCAAGTACATTGGCAAAAGCGATTATACATTTAATGTGCCGGAAGATACAGTAACCAAAAGCGTTCATTGGTATTTAATGATGGCTGACAGCTATTACAGTAAACCACAGCGCGAAGAATTCTTTGTGGATTCTGGGTATTATAAATATCATGAAGCGTATCATTTATTGAAATTTGCAAATGAAAAGCAAATTTTAGAGAAAGCATACGCTGAATACCAGGATTTAAAACGCAGTAATCTATGGGGAAATAAGAAGTACTTTTAAGAAAAGAGAAGGCAGTTATTTGCCTTCTTTTTTTAAAAGCGGAGTTTTGATATGTATATTTTTAAAGAACTTGTGACAGATACAGAATGTAAATCCAAGAAATACAGCATCTTGCGAAAAATCAGAATGAATGCCGGGTTGCTTGATATATATATTGTTTGTCTGTCGAACAACAACGATTATTTTGATATTATTGATTGTTCCAATTTAAAACAAAAAGGATATCCGAAAAAAGATTTGCGTATTATAGGAATTGCGAAGGGAAAAGAGAGTGCGGTGGAACTTGCTTCAAGCCTTGTTGTTTCTTTTGCGGAAATTTATGGTATGGAACATTTCAAAACAAAATTATTTGAACAACAGGACAGCCTGTTTCGGAGATATTAATGCATATTTTACTATTGATATTAAAAATTATAGGTATTATATTGCTCGTGCTGATCGGTATATTGGTAGCGCTTGTTCTTTTGCTTGTTTTTGTCCCGTTTTGTTATCGGGTGGAAGGAAGTTATTACAGAGAAAAGCCTTATGCATTGGCAAGGATTCGTTATCTCTTTCCGCTATTACAGGTTTTTGTGAAGTACGAATCAGAAAATCTTATCGGTCAAGTAAATGTATTCGGTATTAAAGTTTATGATTTGTTTGCTGAAAAAGAAGAGAAAGTTGAAAGTACTCCGCCAAAAGAGACATCTTCTGACGAAAAAGAGATTCAACCAAAAGAAGACGAAGCGGCTCAAACAAAAACAGAGATTACAGAGGTTTTGGAAGAAACGACAGGGGAAGAAATCGAAGAAGAAAAAGAGCTTACTTTTATTGAAAAAATCAAGAAATTTATTGAGACTATAAAAGAAAAGTATAGAGCATTTCTTCAAAAAATTAAGGATATCCGCGATAAGGGCTTACAACTTAAAGAGAAAGCTGCTTATTATTATAATATATGGCAAAAGGATTACACACAACGTGCGTTTCAAAAGGCAAAAACTTCTTTGTACAAGTTATGGAAGAGCATCCGTCCTAAAAAGGGACTTGTAAAATTTCATTTCGGAACGGGAGAACCGGGAAGCACGGGACAAATGTGCGGTTATATTGGTATGCTATATCCATTTGTCGGAAAATATGTTATGATAGAACCGGATTTTGAAAACAAAATTTACGAAGGCGATTTTTATTTCAAGGGGCATATTACATTATTTGCGCTTTTGAAAGTTGTCTGGGTAGTATTGTTTGATAAAGATATTAAGAGACTTAGAAAAATACTTATGAGTTCAGATAAGGAGGAATCATAAAATGACAAATAATTTTTCAGACGTAGTAACTTCATTGCTCGGCGGAGTAGATCATTTTCTTTCGACCAAAACAGTAGTCGGTGAAGCAACACAGCTCGGTGATACAATTATTCTTCCGCTTGTTGATGTTTCCTTTGGTGTAGGGGCAGGAGCAACTGCAGGGGATGTAAAGAACGGAGGTTTCGGCGGAGTGTCGGGAAAAATGTCTCCGAGCGCTGTTCTTGTTATTAAAAACGGACAGACAAAACTTGTAAATGTTAAAAATCAGGATACCGTAACAAAGATTATTGATATGATTCCTGAACTGGTAGATAAATTTACAACGGAAAAAGAAGAGATGGTCAGCGATGAAGATGCTGCCTCGATTGCTTTTCCGGAAAGCGAAGTGTAAATATTAGGAATATTTTATCCGACAGTTGCATAAGATAATAAAAAGAAACGGGCTGAGCGATTATGAAAAAAATCTTCGGTCTATGTTGTTTTGGAATAGCTGTCGGTATGTTGCTTATGCTGTTTATAGATAATGTTTTTGTTGCAGTTATATTAATAGCAATATTTATGTTACTTGGCTATAATCTTTTTTCGGATAGTTGTTGCTGAGAAATGTACGGAGAAGATATATGGATCATAACAAAATGGATGATACTCAATTAAAGAACTGGCTTTTTAAAGAAAATATGCGTTTAGAAGATTTGAGGGCAGAAGTTTCCAAAGCGAGCCGTCTTTTGCGTGAACAAGCTGAAATTGTCAAAAAGGACGAACAAAGGCTTGCACATGATAAAGAACGTTTTCAGGCAGAAAAAAATGAGTTTGAAACGCAGATGCATGATTGGACAAAGAAGATCCGTTCTGAAAGAGAAAAATTAGAAGAAGAGCAAAGCTTTTTTGATAAAAAATTCAAAATTCTTGAAGTTGGATTTAAACAACTGGATGCAGACAGAAGAGCATTTGAAGCAAAAAAGCGCGCATTTGAATATCGCAAGTACGAATCAGAGCAAGCGGATGACTTTCGTCCGCTGGATGATAAATCGACTGCAGAAGATACGTTTTTCTTTCGCGGCGTAACTCATCCGTTAGCACTGAAAAAGAGATATAAAGATCTCATTAAAATATATCATCCGGATAATTTGTGCGGAGATAAAACAATGCTTCAACAAATTAATAAAGAATATGAACATCTGAAGAAGAGTATCACATATCAGAAAAAAGCATAAAAAAAGGAACCATTTACATGGTTCCTTAATTTTTATTAAGCTCTTTCAACTTTGCCTGATCTTAAACAAGATGTACAAACATGCATTGTTTTAGTAGCACCATTTACTTTACACTTAACATTTTTTACGTTTGCATTCCAAATGCGGTTAGATTTTCTATTAGAATGGCTGACATTGTTTCCAAAATGAGCGCCTTTGCCACAAACATCACACTTAGCCATGATCGCACCTCCTAAACTATAATAGTCTCTAAACTCACAACAAGCATATTTTAGCAGAAAAAATATACGAATGCAAGCAGAAAATATTTTTTTACTTCCATTTTTATAAAAAAAAGGGTATAATCAGTCATATAGAGTGTTCCAAGGAGGATAATGTATGAAAACAATGATGAATACACACCTCGGAAATATTACAATCGATAGCGAAGTTATTGCAAATTATGCAGGTAGCGTTGCAGTAGAATGTATCGGTATTGTGGGTATGGCGAGCGTGAATGTAAAAGATGGTTTGGTTAAATTGTTAAAGATGGATAATCTTTCGACAGGTGTTTGTGTTCATGTTAATAACAATAAACTGGTGATTGATTTTCATTTAATTGTTGCATACGGCGTAAATATTCTTGCGGTATCGGACAATTTAACAAGCAACGTAAAATACAAAGTAGAAGAATTTACCGGTATTCCGGTTGAAAAGGTAAATATCTTTGTAGAAGGCGTAAGAGTAATCGACTAGAGGAGGAAAGTACAGTGTCGTCAAATGTAATAGATGCAAAAATGCTTCGTGCAATGTTTATTGCGGGAGCAAAAAATCTTGAAGCAAAAAAAGAATATATTAATGAACTTAATGTATTCCCTGTTCCGGACGGTGATACAGGTACCAATATGACGCTTACGATTATGTCAGCGGCTAAAGAAGTTGCATCCCTTCCTGAGGATGCAGGATTAAAAGAGATTACAAAAGCTATTTCGTCAGGCTCCCTTCGTGGTGCCAGAGGTAATTCGGGCGTTATTCTTTCTCAGTTGTTCCGTGGTATGTGCCGTGTTCTCGGCGAAGTAGAAGGAGATATCACAATCGATGATTTGATTGCTTCCTTTGAAAAAGCGGTCGAAAGTGCATATAAAGCCGTTATGAAACCGAAAGAAGGAACAATTCTTACGGTTGCAAAAGGCGCATATGAAAAAGCTGCTGAGTTTGAAGGAACAGATGATATGGATTTATTTATTGATTCTGTTATCGTCTATGCTCAGGAAGTTCTTGAAAAGACTCCTGATATGCTTCCGGTTCTTAAGCAGGCAGGTGTTGTAGATTCCGGCGGACAGGGACTTTTAGAGGTTCTTCGCGGGGCACAGAAAGCATATCGCGGCGAGGAACTTGATCTTACGATTGTAGCAGCTCCGGTTGTCAAGAAAACAGGTATTGATACTTCTGATATCGATACTTCGGATATTAAATTTGGTTATTGTACAGAGTTTATTATTATGCTCAACAAAACATTCAATGTAAAACATGAGATGGATTTCAAGGCTTTCCTTGAGTCAATCGGTGATTCTATTGTTGTTGTGGCAGATGATGATATCGTTAAGGTGCACGTACATACCAACGATCCTGGTTTGGCTATTCAGCGTGCACTCACTTACGGAGCTTTATCAAACATGAAAATTGACAATATGCGTTTAGAGCATGAGGAGAAACTCTTCAAAGAAGCAGAGAAAAATGCAGAAACTAAAGTTTTAGCCCCTGTAAAACAGGGAGAGTGGAAAGACTACGGATTTATCAGCGTTTCCATCGGTGAAGGTATCAATGCTATCTTTAAAGATTTAGGTGTAGACCGCATTATTGAAGGCGGACAGACTATGAACCCTAGCACAGAAGACATTTTAGAAGCTATTGAATCTCTTCCGGCTAAAACAATTTATGTTCTTCCGAACAACAAAAACATTGTTATGGCAGCAAATCAGGCAAGAGATTTGACAGAAGATAAAGAAATTATTGTTGTTCCGACAAAAACAATTCCGCAGGGAATTGCTGCAATCATCAATTTTGTTCCTGAACTTTCCGGCGAAGAAAATCTGGCAAGTATGACAGAAGAAATCGAAAACGTAAAAACAGGCCAGGTAACTTATGCAGTTCGTGATACAGAAATCGATGATAAAGTGATTAAAGAAAATGACATCATGGGAATCGGCGACAAATCTATTCTTGCTGTTGGGGAGAAAATCTTTGACACTACAATTGAAATGGTAGAAGAGATGATGAAAGATTCTGATTGCGAGCTTATCAGTATCTATTATGGTTCTGATGTAGATGAAGAGGACGCAGAATCCCTTCAGGAAGCAATCGAAGAGAAATTCCCTGACTGTGATGTTGAATTACAGTACGGTGGACAGCCTATATATTATTATGTAATTTCAGCAGAATAGGTGATTCATGAAATCAGAACAATCAATTATGGATTTAAAGGGCATCGGTGAAAAAAACGCTGCCCTTTTTCATAAACTGAATATTTATACGATCGGGGATCTCGTATATCATTTTCCGAGAGAGTTTCAAACGTTTCCGGTCATGGAAAATACAGTGCAAGCAGGACGAAGCGGTGAAAAACAGGCTGTTTTTGCTACGGTCAAATCATCTGCAAGCGTAAGTCGCGTGCGCGGAATGAGCCTGCTGAAATTTCAAATTGTTGATCGTATCGGACAAGTGGTTACAGTGACTTTTTTTAACATGCCATATTTAAAAAAGAGCATTACACCGGGAAAACCAAGTGTTTTTCTCGGGACAATTCACTCGAAAAACAACCAATATTTTATGACACAACCGAAAATGTATCAGTATGAGGAATATAAAAAACTGGAAAGAAAACTTGTTCCTGTCTATACACGTACAAAAGGTCTGACCGATCAGGCGATTTATAAGCATTGTATGAATGCACTTGCTGTTATGGAAAAACCGGAAGAATATCTTCCTGATTCTTTGTTAGAGAAATATTCTTTTCCACCGTTAATTGAAGCAATCAGTAAAGTTCATTCACCGGAGAGTTTCGAAGAAGCAGCATTGGCAAGAAAAAGGTTTGCTTATGAAGAATTTCTCTTATTTTTGCTTGCAATAAAATCCCGTCAAAGCGGAGAAAAGAGCAAAAATGCACATCCGATGATTGAAACTGCAGATGTTGCAAGATTGCTTGAAAAATTGCCGTATCAGCTCACGACATCACAAGAAGATGCTTTTGGGCAGATCAGGTCAGATATGCTTGGCGATACATGCATGAACCGTCTTTTGCAGGGAGATGTCGGTAGCGGAAAAACAATTGTTGCAATTATGGCACTGTTACTTTGTGTTTCCAATGGTTATCAAGGGGCAATGATGGCTCCGACAGAAGTGCTTGCAGTGCAGCATATGGAAACCATACAAAAGATGACAGCAGACTACAAATTACCATTTAAACCGGTTCTCCTTACCGG
This sequence comes from Lachnospiraceae bacterium, assembly GCA_045546735.1. GTDB lineage: Bacteria > Bacillota > Clostridia > Lachnospirales > Lachnospiraceae > SVFI01. Next base: position 21,051 of record JAZQDJ010000036.1, read on the forward strand.
CGGACAGTCCGCAAAAGAAAAAAGAGCGATTTATGCGCAGATAGAAAGCGGCGAATGTAATTTAGTGATTGGAACACATGCTGTCATTCAAGACGGTGTTATTTTCAAAAATTTAGCACTTGTAATTACGGACGAACAACATCGTTTTGGTGTGAAACAACGTGAAAAACTTGTTTCAAAAGGAGAAGATGTTCATACAATTGTTATGTCTGCAACGCCGATTCCGCGTTCTCTTGCTTTGATTTTATACGGTGATTTGGATATTACAGAGATGAAAGAAGTTCCTTCAAACCGTCTTCCTATAAAAAACTGTGTTGTGAATCAAAATTACAGACAGACAGCTTATAAATTTATGCAAGGTGAGATTAGCAAAGGACATCAAATTTACGTAATTTGTCCGATGGCTGAACCGGGCATAATGGAAGAACTCGAAAATGTAGTCGACTACTCGAAATTTTTAAAAACTTTTTTTGATGAACGTGTGCAGATTTCGTATCTTCATGGTAAAATGAAACCGAAACAAAAAACTGAAATTATGGAAAATTTTGCCGCAGGGAAAATTGATATTTTAGTTTCCACAACGGTCATTGAAGTAGGTATCAATGTTCCGAATGCAACTGTTATGCTCGTGGAAAACGCTGAAAGATTCGGACTTGCAACGTTGCATCAGATTCGCGGACGTGTCGGAAGAGGCGATGCACAGTCTTATTGTATTTTTATGGAGACGGAAGAAAAAGCGCGAAAAAATGAACGTTTAGAGATTTTAAACCATTCAAATGACGGCTTTGAGATTGCTTCTGAAGATTTAAAATTACGCGGACCGGGTGATTTTATTGGCGTGGAACAAAGCGGTGCATTCCGATTTCGTTATGCAGATATTTATCAAGATGCTGACATGCTTAAAAATGCAGCAGCAGATGTCAAAAAAATTTTAGAAAATGACTCTTTACTTATTGAAGAATCTCATATACCATTAAAAAGGAAAATGGAGTCGTATGTCTCCTCGGGATATATGAAAATTTTATAATTACTTTTCGGAGGAAAAGATTTTGAAAAAAATTGCAGTTTTAACAGATAGCAATAGTGGCATATCACAGGAAGAAGCGGCCGAAAAAGGTCTCTTTGTTATTCCTATGCCCTTTATGATTGATAATCAGACATATTATGAAGGAATCAATCTTAATCAAGAGCAGTTTTTTGACTTTTTGGAAAAGGAAGCTGAAGTTTCTACGTCGCAACCATCGCCGGATACAATAATTTCCACTTATCAGAAATTATTGGCCGATTACGATGAAGTTGTTCATATTCCTATGTCAAGCGGATTGAGTGGTTCTTGTCAGACGGCTACTGCGCTTGCATCTGAAAAAGAGTTTTCAGGTAAAGTTCATGTGGTCAATAACCAGCGTATTTCCGTAACTCAGAAGCAGTCTGCTTATGATGCGCTTGCACTTGCAAACAATGGGTACGACGGGGCTGAAATTAAAGCAATTTTAGAAGAAGACAAGTTTAATTGTTCTATTTATATTATGCTTGATACTTTATACTATTTGAAAAAAGGCGGTCGTATTACACCTGCAGCTGCAGCACTCGGTACGCTTTTGAAGTTGAAACCTGTTTTGCAGATTCAGGGCGAAAAGCTTGATGCTTATGCGAAGGCTCGTACGTCTACACAAGGCAAAAATATTATGTTGCAGGCTGTAAAAAAAGATATTGAAGCCCGTTTCGGTGGATTGGATGAAAAGGCTTCGGAAAGAGTATTTTTACAGGTTGCATATACAAAAAATGACGAAAACGCAATCCCGTTCCTTGAAGATATCAAAAAAGAGTTTCCGGGATACGAAATTCGCTATGTGGAGCCGCTTTCTTTAAGTATTTCCTGCCATATCGGGCCGGGAGCACTCGGAATTGCAGTAACACAAAAACTTGATAAAACCAAATAATCGAAAGAGGTAACGTAACATGTCGAAAGCGACAGAAAACTATAATGCAAGCAGTATTGCGGTATTGGAGGGACTTGAGGCCGTCCGCGTAAGACCGGGTATGTATATCGGAAGTGTGTCTACCAAAGGTCTGAATCATTTGATTTATGAAATCGTAGACAACTCGGTGGATGAGCATCTTGCCGGATACTGTAGTGAAATCCGTGTATATTTAGAAAAGGACGGAACGGCTATTATTGAAGATAATGGTCGTGGTATTCCTGTTGATTTACACGAAAAAGGAATCAGTGCAGCTCGTCTTGTATTTACAACACTTCATGCAGGTGGAAAATTTGATGATTCTGCATACAAAACCAGCGGCGGATTACACGGCGTTGGTTCTTCTGTTGTCAACGCACTTTCTACATGGCTGAAAGTCACAATCAAACGTGGCGGCCATATCTATGAAGATCAGTATGAACGCGGTAATCCTGTAATTGAACTGGAAAACGGACTGCTTCCCGTAATCGGAAAAAGCCGTGAAACAGGTACAAGAGTGCAGTTTTTACCTGATGATACGATATTTGACCGCACATACTTCAAATCTGAAGATATCAAAAGCCGTCTTCATGAGACAGCTTATTTAAATCCGGAACTTACAATTATATTTGAGGACAGACGCGGGGAGGAAGTTGACCGCGCCACTTTCCATGAACCGGAAGGCATTATCGGTTTCGTCAAAAAAATCAACAACGGAAAAGAAGCTGTGCATGATGTGATTTATTTTAAGGGCGAAAGCGAAGGAATTACCGTAGAGGTTGCTCTTCAGTATGTGAATGAATTTCGTGAAAATGTACTTGGTTTCTGTAATAACATCTACAATGCAGAAGGTGGTACACATTTAACCGGATTTAAGACGATTTTTACAACGGTTATTAACAATTACGCAAGAGAGTTAAATATACTGAAAGATAAAGATGCGAATTTTACAGGTCCCGATGTCCGTAACGGTATGACAGCTATTGTATCTATCAAACATCCGGATCCGCGTTTTGAAGGACAGACAAAAACAAAACTTGACAATCAGGACGCATCCAAAGTCGTATCAAAAGTTGTCGGTGATGAAATTGTCCGTTTCTTTGACCGTAATCTTGAAACGCTGAAAAATGTAATCGGATGCGCTGAAAAAGCTGCAAAAATCCGTAAAACAGAAGAGAAGGCAAAGACAAACATGCTCACGAAACAGCGTTTTTCGTTTGATTCGAACGGAAAACTTGCCAATTGTGAGTCAAGAGATGCCTCCAAATGCGAAATTTTCATTGTCGAGGGAGATTCAGCCGGCGGTTCTGCAAAAATGGCGCGTAACCGTATGTATCAGGCAATTATGCCTATCCGCGGAAAGATTTTAAATGTCGAGAAAGCAAGTATTGATAAAGTTTTGGCCAATGCGGAAATCAAAACAATGATCAATGCATTCGGATGCGGTTTTTCGGAAGGGTACGGCAACGACTTTGATATTACAAAGCTTCGCTATGACAAAATTATTATTATGGCCGATGCGGATGTCGACGGAGCGCATATTTGTACATTGCTGTTGACGTTGTTCTATCGTTTTATGCCGGAGCTTATTACGGAAGGACACGTATATATTGCAATGCCTCCTTTATATAAGGCAATGCCTTCCAAAGGTAAAGAAGAGTATTTATATGATGATAAAGCGCTTGCAAAATACAGAAAAGCGCACAAAGGACCTTTTACACTCCAGCGTTACAAAGGTCTCGGCGAAATGGATGCCCAGCAGCTCTGGGAAACGACTTTGAACCCGGAAACAAGATTTTTGAAACGTGTCGGCATTGATGACAGCTATATGGCTGACCATGTGACAGAAAAACTTATGGGAACCGATGTTCCGCCGCGTAGAGCATTCATTTATGAGCATGCAGAAGAAGCGCTCCTTGATTTTTAAGATAGGATGGTTAATTTAGAATGGAAGAGAGAATCATACAAACCGAGTATTCGGAAGTTATGGAAAAATCGTATATTGACTATGCGATGAGTGTCATTATCGCACGTGCACTTCCGGATATCCGCGACGGATTAAAGCCGGTACAGAGAAGAACTCTTTATGATATGCAGGAACTCGGTATTAAATACGATAAACCGTATCGAAAATGTGCCCGTATTGTCGGAGATACTATGGGTAAATATCACCCGCACGGTGACAGTTCCATTTATGATGCCCTTGTTGTTATGGCGCAGGATTTCAAAAAAGGAATTCCTCTTGTTGACGGTCACGGTAACTTCGGTTCTATCGAGGGCGACGGCGCTGCTGCAATGCGTTATACAGAAGCAAAACTTCAAAAAATCACACAGACAGCTTTTTTAGAGGATTTAGATAAAGATGTCGTTGATTTTATGCCAAACTTTGATGAAACGGAAAAAGAGCCGGTCGTTTTACCGGCCAAAATCCCGAACCTTCTCATTAATGGTGCAGAAGGTATTGCGGTTGGTATGGCAACAAGTATTCCGACACATAATTTGACAGAAGTACTTGATGCAACAAAGGCATTTATGCGAGACCCGGGCATGTCAACACGCCAGCTCATGAAATATATTCAGGGACCGGATTTTCCGACCGGCGGTATCGTGTGCAATCAGGACGATTTGCTTGAAATCTACGAAACCGGAGCAGGTAAACTTCGCCTTCGCGGTACTGTTGTGAAAGAAAAAGGAAAAGCCGGAAAGACAAATGTTGTCATCACAGAAATTCCGTACACGATGATTGGTGCGAACATTTCTAAGTTTTTATTTGATGTTGCAGCACTTGCCGAAAAGAAAATTACAAATGATATTGTCGATATTACAAATCAGTCTTCCAAAGAAGGAATCCGTATTGTTATTGAACTTAGAAAGGATGCGGATGTTGACAATTTCATTAATCTTTTATATAAAAAGACAAAATTAGAAGATACTTTCGGTGTGAATATGCTCGCTGTAGCTGATGGACGACCTGAAACACTCGGTCTTCGCGGTATTTTAGAGCATTTTACCAAATTCCAGTTTGAAGTTACGACACGTAAATATAAAACGCTTCTTGAAAAAGAGACCGAGCGCCGTGAAGTGCAGGAAGGACTTATTAAAGCCTGCAATGTTATCGATTTGATTATTGAAATTTTGCGTGGTTCCAAAGACCGGGCGATGGCAAAAAAATGTCTTGTTGACGGCGAGACGGACGGAATTAAATTTAAATACAAAGAATCAAGAATTATGGCGGAACAGCTCCGTTTTACAGAGCGTCAGGCAAATGCTATTCTTGAGATGCGTTTGTATAAATTAATCGGTTTGGAAATCGAAGCACTTATAAAAGAACACGACGAAACAATGGCAAATATCTACCGTTACGAAGATATTCTCGCAAGTCGTGACTCGATGACACAGGTGATTATTAATGAACTGGATGCCATCAAAAAAGAATATGGCAAAAAACGGCGTACGGTGATTGAAAATACAGAACAGACTGTTTATGTTGAAAAGAAACCGGAAGAGATGGATGTCTTCTTTATGATGGATAAATTCGGATACGCCAGAACGGTAGACATGGCTACTTTTGAGCGTAACAAAGAAGCAGCACTTTCTGAAAATAAATATGCATTTGTATGTAAAAACACCGGAAAAGTCTGCGTTTTCACAAACAAAGGACAGCTCCATACGATCAAAGTTTCTGATATACCGTTCGGAAAATTCCGTGACAAAGGTGTTCCGATTGACAATGTAAGTAATTACAACACTGCGGATGAAGAAATTGTATGTGTAGCCAGTCAGTCAGAACTTAATCTTTACCGTATTGTTTTTGCGACAAAGGATGCTATGGTAAAAATTGTTGACGGCGGTGAGTTTGATGTAAGTAAACGAAGCGTTGCAGCTACAAAGCTCCAGGACGGTGATATGCTCGTAAGTGTAGAAGTTCTGAAAGAACAGCGCAACATGGTTCTTCGTTCTGCAGAAGGATTTTTCCTGCGTTTCCCTCTTGAGGAAATTCCGGAAAAGAAAAAAGCTGCCATTGGTGTACGCGGTATGAAACTCGGCGCAAAAGACATCATTACGGATGTATATTATACACAAAATGCAGTGGAACAAACGATAGAATATAAAGATAAAAAGCTCGAACTTAATAAAATCAAACTCGGAAAACGAGACGGAAAAGGTGTAAAAGTAAGAGCGTAGGAGGTAGGATATGCGAGTTATCGCAGGAACAGCCCGAAGTCTTCAGTTAAAAGCTCCTCTCGGGGATCACACAAGACCGACAACTGACCGGATTAAAGAAACATTATTTAATATGATTCAAGGTGAAATACCCGGATGTGTATTTCTCGATATGTTTGCCGGAAGCGGAAGTATCGGAATTGAGGCACTCAGCAGAGGTGCAACATTTGCTGTTTTTATTGAAAACGATAAAAATGCTCAGGCTTGTATTGAAGATAATCTTACACATACAAAATTTAAGCCAAAGACTGTTTTGTGTAAACAGGATGCATTTGTCTCTTTGCAGTCTTTAGAATACAAATATCAGTTTGACGTCATTTTTATGGATCCGCCATATGACCAGGAATTAGAACGCCGGGTTCTTGAATACCTGACGATGTCAAGCCTGATTACCGAGGATACCCTGATTATTTTTGAAGCATCGCTTGATACGGATATTTCATATCTGGAAGACCTCGGATATGAGTTGATAAAAGAGAAAAAATATAAAACGAACAAACATGTTTTTGTTCAAAGGAGTGTACGATGAGTAAAGCAATCTATCCGGGAAGTTTTGACCCGATGACATGCGGACATTTGGATGTAATCAGAAGATGTGCTGATATTTTTGACGAATTAACGGTATGTGTGCTGAATAATGTCCGTAAATCTGCATTGTTTTCTGTAGATGAACGTGTTAATATATTGAAAGAAGCGACAAAAGATTTGCCGAATGTGAAAGTCGAAAGTTTCAGCGGGCTTTTAATTGATTATGCGAAGCAAAAAGATATCTATGTTGTTGTACGTGGTCTTCGCGCAATTACGGATTTCGAATATGAACTTCAGATTGCCCAGACAAACCGCAAACTTTCCGGTGACAGACTTGATACCATGTTCCTGACGACTTCGTTAGAGTATGCTTATCTGAGTTCTTCCACAGTAAAGGAAATTGCAAGTTTCGGTGGTGACATTTCAGAGTGTGTCCCTGAATTTGTTGCTAAAATGGTTTATGAAAAATATGGAATTGAACGTTAAAAGATAAATTCAAAGGAGAAATGCAGTATGAGTACGAAGATTGAACAGTTAATCGATGAACTTGATGATTATATTGAAGGGTGTAAGTATGTTTCTTTATCCAACACCTATATTAAAGTAAACAAAGAAGAAATCCAGGAGTTGATTCGCGATCTTCGTATGAAAACTCCGGATGAAATCAAGCGTTACCAGAAAATCGTCAGCAATAAAGAAGCTATCTTAAATGATGCCAGAACAAAAGCCGAGGCGCTTATTAATGAGGCGGCGATTCATACAAACGAACTGATCAGCGAACATGAGATTATGCAGCAGGCACATGCGCAGGCGCAGGAAATCGTCGAACTCGCTACAGTACGTGCACAGGAAATCATCGACCGTGCGACGATGGAAGCAAACGAAATGCGCGCTGCTGCAATCGGTTACACAGATGCGAATCTCGGCGGAATGGAAGATATTCTGACGCATTCTATTGATATTGCTGCTGTAAATTACGAAAAACTTATCACGCAGCTCAATGAGATGGTTGCTATCATTCAGGAGAACCGTACACAGCTTTATCCGGTGGAGGAGATGGCTGCAGTCGAGTCAGAAGCTCAGGCCGCTGCTCCGAAAGCTGACACAGCTGCAAATTCAGGAGATTTGGATATTATCTAAAAAAATTACAAAAAGAATCGTTATGCTGCATAGGATGATCTTATGCAGCATATATTTTTGCGCTGACAGCGGTGTGGATTGCAAAACAGAAAAAGTCTGAAAATGGCAGCATAAGCCATTAAAAGCATATACAGCGAATAAGAAAACTGTTTTTAAACTATGTTCCGCCAAAAGAGTATTTACGCAAAGCAGTCCGCCAGATATTTCGATGATACTTTGTGAGACTACATAAAATGCCGTGAATTTTCGAAATAGTAAATAAGGGATAATCCGCAATGCGTTAAACAAAATCATATAGCCGCCGAGTGTTGCAATTTGTTTTAAAGAGTCATGAATGACTTCCGGCAAAGCATTCATAAGACTTATCTGATTTGATTTTTTTATGACATTTTTTGCAGTGTTATACTCAATATCTAATTTTTGTTTGTAGACTGTATATCTTAGTAAGAGTCCGTAAAGAAGCGGAATTCCATATAAAGAAAATAGTGCAAAAGAAACCGAACAATCCGGTTTGATTTTTCCGATAAAAAAACCAAGCATATAGGCCGGCCCGAGATTGTTTGAGAAACTGATTAGATACTGGGCATTTTCTTTTGATAACTTTCCCTGCCGATACAAATCAACTGTGCATTTGGCGCCCAGAGGAAAACCGCATAAAAAACCGAAAAAAATAACAAAAATAGCCTCTGATGTGTTTTTGAAAATTGGGCACAGCAACTTATAAAAAGGTTTGATAAAAGAATCGGATAAACCAGTTTTAATCAGCAGATTCATTAAAACCATAAACGGAAACAAGGAAACAATCATTTGTTCATACCATGTTTCTAAGCCGATATATGCAAATTGAGCAGTTTTTTCAGCATGAAAAAGAAAACAGGCTGACAGAAAAAATAGAAAGATTGTATAGAGCATATTTTTTCGTGAATTTTTCATAAATTTCTCCATAAACCCAAGGAAATAGTGTATACTAAAATAGTATTTTTACCGGAGATTTTTTATTCAAAAAACTGTAGGAGGCTTACATGCGACTCGATAAATTTCTGGCCGATGCCGGATGCGGAACACGTAGTGAAGTAAAGACTTCCATCCGAAAGAAACAAGTTACGGTGAACGGGGCAGTTATTACGGACCCGGGAGTTTCTGTTTCCGAATCGGATGAAATATGCTATAAAGCAATCATAATTCATGCATCAAAACCACGTTATTACATGATGAACAAACAAGCCGGCCGCGTATGTGCCACAACAGACAGAGAAAAAACTGTTTTAGATGACATGAAAGAATGTGACAGGAAAAATGTATTTCCGGTCGGACGGTTGGACAAAGATACGGAAGGGCTTCTCTTACTTACCGATGACGGAATGTTTTCGCATAACATAACAAGTCCCCGGAAACATGTAGAAAAGACATATTATTTTGAAGGGGAAGGTCTTTTAAACCCTGATGCGGTAAAACTAATTGCGGAAGGCATAGATATCGGTGATGAAAAGCCGACAAAACCGGCGAAGCTGGAAATTCTTGGTGAAAACAAAAACAAACAAACTGTTTCAGGTCACCTGACGATAAACGAAGGGCGTTATCATCAGGTGAAACGTATGCTTATGAAGATGGGGGTAAAAATTGTTTACTTAAAACGTCTTTCCATCGGTTCTGTTGTATTGGACGAAGCTTTGGGAAAAGGAGCATACAGAGAGTTGACTGCAGCAGAAATAGAGGTATTATCATGACATCATTTTTACCGATATCCCGTGCGGATATGGAACAAATGAATATCGCACAGCTTGACTTTGTCTATGTTATCGGTGATGCCTATGTAGATCACCCATCTTTTGGACATGCCATTATATCCCGTGTTCTTCAGGCGCATGGCTATACGGTAGGAATTATTTCACAGCCCGATTGGAAAGATGATGCCAGCATTACGGTTCTCGGAAGACCGCGACTTGGTTTCCTTGTCTCGGCCGGAAATATGGATTCGATGGTAAATCATTATTATGTTTCAAAAAAGAAACGTCCGGAAGACGCCTATACCCCCGGCGGAATCAAAGGAAAACGTCCGGATCATGCAGCCATTGTTTACGGCAACTTAATCCGCAGAACGTACAAGGATGTTCCGATTATTTTAGGCGGTATTGAGGCGAGCCTCCGACGTCTGGCTCACTATGATTACTGGTCAGACAGCTTTAAAAGGTCTATTTTGCTTGATAGCGGTGCTGATTTGATTTCCTACGGAATGGGAGAGCGCAGTATCATTGAAATTGCAGATGCACTTGACGGCGGAATGCCTGTTTCTGATATTACTTTTATCAAGGGAACTGTTTTTAAAGCGCGGAGCACAGACAGTTTTTATGATGAAATTCATCTTCCGTCTTTTGAAACCATGCAGTCGGACAAAAAAGAATATGCTAAAAGTTTTAAAGTGCAATATGACAACACCGATCCGTTTACAGGCAAGATGCTCGTAGAAGAATATCCGCACAATGTATATGTTGTGCAGAATCCGCCTCAAGAGCCTCTTTCCGAGCAGGAAATGGACCGTATATATGATTTGCCTTATACAAGACGCGCTCATCCGTCTTATGACGCTTTGGGAGGCGTGCCTGCCACAAAGGAAATACAGTTTTCGTTAGTCAGCAACCGCGGATGCTTCGGTGGGTGCAGTTTTTGTGCACTAACGTTCCATCAAGGACGGATTATACAGACAAGAAGTCATAGTTCCATCATAAAAGAAGCGCAGTTGATGACACAGGAGAAAGACTTTAAAGGCTATATCCATGATGTCGGAGGACCGACAGCCAATTTCCGTGCACCTGCGTGTAAAAAACAGTTAAAATACGGTGTCTGCAAGGATAAGCAGTGTCTTTATCCGAAGCCTTGTCAAAATCTTGTTGCCGACCATTCGGACTATGTTTCTCTTTTGCGAAAACTGCGGAAGATTCCAAAGGTAAAAAAAGTATTTATCCGCTCCGGAATACGTTTTGATTATCTTTTGGCAGATAAGAATGACACATTTTTTGATGAATTGATACAATATCATATCAGCGGACAGTTGAAAGTAGCCCCTGAGCATATTTGCGATACAGTTCTCAAACGCATGGGAAAACCGCAAAATGCAGTTTTTCAGCAATTTTTAAAGAAATACGAACAAAAGAACAAGAAATTTAATATGAATCAGTATGTGGTACCGTACTTGATGTCTTCTCATCCGGGTTCTACCTTGAAAGAAGCAATCGCACTTGCTGAATATATCCGTGATCTCGGCTATATGCCGCAGCAGGTTCAGGATTTTTATCCGACACCGTCTACGATGTCTACCGTTATGTATTATACAGGCATCGATCCGCGTGATATGTCGAAGGAATATGTTGTAAAAAATGCGCACGAAAAAGCAATGCAGCGTGCACTGATTCAATATAAAAATCCGGAGAACTATGATCTGGTGAAAGAAGCTCTTATATCAGCACACAGAGAAGACTTGATCGGATTTGACAAAAAATGTTTGATTCCTCCGAGGATAATAGCACCAAAAACAAATAAAAACACACAAAAATCTGTTCGTGGAAGTACAAAAAAGAGAGGTAAAAAATGAAAATCGCAGTCATTACCGGCGCCTCCTCAGGAATGGGGCAGGAATTCGCAAGACAAATAAATAAAAAGTGTCTCGGTCTGGATGAAATCTGGTTGATTGCACGGCGGAAAGAACTTATGGATACTTTAGCCGGAGAATTGACTGTTCCGGTCAGAGTATTTGATATGGATTTATCGGATGACACGTCTTATGCAGAATTTATTTATGCGCTTGATGTACAAAAACCCCAGGTACGTATCGCTGTCAATTGTGCAGGATACGGTAAGACCGGTCCGTTTCAGGATATTTCTCTCGAGGATTCTCTCGGAATGATTGATTTAAACTGCCGGGCGCTTACAAAAATGACTTATTTATTATTACCATATATGCCAAAACGCAGTTATCTGATTCAAGTTGCATCGGTGGCAGGTATTTTGCCTCAGCCGAATTTCGCTGTATATGCAGCAAGCAAAGCATATGTGCTTTCCTTAAGCAGGGCTCTTCGTGAAGAGCTCCGCGCAAAAGGCATTAGTGTAACAGTTGTATGTCCCGGTCCTGTGGCGACGGATTTCTTTGCCATCGCTGAAGAAACAGGTTCACCGTTTGCACTGAAAAAATATTTTATGGCAAAAAAAGAAAAGGTAGTTGCTCTGGCTTTAAAAGACGCCTTTTCGAAAAAAGATGTGTCTGTGTACGGCTTTTCCATGAAAGCACTCCGCCTTCTTGTAAAAATCGTCCCGCAAAAACTGATTTTATATATCTATGCCAAATTATGCAGAAATGTGTAAGAAAGGAATACGCATGAATACAAAAGTACAGAGAAAAGACAAAGGATACCTTGTCGCAAAGAGAAAACGTGAAATTATAAAAACCATTATCTATTTTGCAATTCCGATTGCTTTGCTGATTGCAGGTATCGTTACAACAAAAACTAAAATGAACGTGCTTACGATTGTTGCTGTCGTCGGAATGCTTCCTGCC
>JAZQDJ010000037.1:0-17780 GCA_045546735.1 Lachnospiraceae bacterium
TCATCGCCGACTACACAAAGGTTATTGTTAGCCGAGGCTAACAGTCTGATAAGTTCAAACTGTGCCGTATTTGTATCTTGATATTCATCTACCATAATGTATTGGAAACGTTCCTGGTAGTTAGCCAAAACTTCCTTATCATGCTTTAAAAGTTCCACCGTCTGCACAATTAAATCGTCAAAATCCATTGCATTATTTTTGCGCAAAATCGCCTGATATTCCTTATAAACCTTAGCAATACGCTGTTTGTTATAATCTCCGAACGCATTCATCTCGTACTCCTGCGGTCCGGTCAGCGAATCTTTCGCCGAGGAAATCGCCGACATAATCGTTCTTTCCTTGAGCATCTTTGTATCAATCTGCAATTTCTTACATACGTCCTTGATTACACTTTTCTGATCATCCGCATCGTAAATCGTAAAGTTTGTATCATATCCGAGACGATCCGCAAAACGGCGCAAAATACGCACGCAGCTCGAATGGAATGTCGAAACCCAGATACTCTCCGAACCATATCCGACCAAATCATCCACTCGCGTTCTCATTTCTTCGGCAGCTTTATTCGTAAACGTAATCGCCATGATATTCCATGGTTTTATACCGCATTCATCAATTAAATATGCAATTCTGTGCGTTAAAACGCGTGTCTTACCCGAGCCTGCTCCTGCCAAAATCAGCACAGGACCCTCCGTCTGAAACACGGCTTTTTTCTGCATATCATTTAAAGAATCATAAATACTCATATGTCCCCTTCCTTTCTACCTACTACAGTATAGCACAAGCAATATCCCATTATAAGACCGAAGCCACAATTCCTGTCACAATAATGGCTGCACAAATGAGTTTCCGGCCAATATTCTTTTCTCCGAAAATAAATTTCCCGCCAAGAATCGTCACAAGACAACCTGATTGCTTGATTAATGTCATTACACTGATTCTGCTCTCCGGTGCAGCATTTGCCACAAACAAAGCTCTGTCTGCAATGATAAACAAAATCGCAAGAAGCCAGATCCACGGATTTTTCAGTGACTCTTTCACACGGATTTGAGCCTTGCTTAAAATTATGTAAACCAAATAGAACAGTACAAGATACAGCATATACCAGAACTGAAGTTGTCCGCTTGTAACATCTTTCATCAAAATTTTGTCCAAAAGTCCCGAAAACGCATTTAAAAGGCATGATACAAAAGCCATCACAACAATGACCGACTGCACGTTCTCTTTCTTACTTTCCTTCCTTTTCGAAGGCAGACCTTTTAACATCAAAAGTCCGAAACACACAAGCATAAGTCCGATCATCTGGCATGTTGACAACACTTCTCTCATGACAACCGTTGCAAGGAGCGTTGCAAACAAAACCCGCGACAAATCCAGAACCCCGTACAAACTGATCGGCATCTTTTTAATCGCCTTAAAGCTGCACATCCATGCAACAAAAATCACAAAAGACTTCAGGACAATCAGCCCCATCTGCGCCGCCGGTACTCCACCTGCATTCCTTGCTTCCGGGCATACAAGCAAAAATCCGAACAAGGTATAAAAAAACAATACTTCAAGGACTGAACTTCTGCCTAAAGATTTCTTTTTTATTATTTCTCTGGCACCTTTTAAAAGTCCGTATAAAAGCACCTGTAACATCCACATAAAAATCACCTGTTCTCCATTGTAACGCAAAAACTCCTCTTTGCATAGTTTAGTTTAAGGGTATTTTGCCCTGAAAAAAGGAGGTAATATTATGAAAAAAAGAACACTTTTTTACAAACTGACTGCACTTGTTGCGGCCGCTGTGCTTATGACAGGATGCGGAAAAGCTTCCGCACCGGGCGGCGAAAAAGTCGTCCTCAACGAAGTAGCCCATTCTATTTTCTATGCACCGCTTTACGTTGCCATTGAAAACGGATATTTTAAGGAGCAGGGAATCGACCTTGAACTTGTCACAGGGTTTGGTGCCGACAAAACGATGACAGCAGTCCTATCCGGTGAAGCAGACATCGGATTTATGGGTCCTGAATCTACCATTTACACCTATCTCGGTGAAACAGACGATACGGTTGTCAATTTTGCCCAGTTAACGCAGCGGGCAGGCAACTTCATGGTTGCCCGTGAAAATGACACAGATTTTACGTGGGATAAATTAAAAGGTAAAACTGTTCTCGGCGGACGCGCAGGCGGAATGCCTCAGATGGTATTTGAATATATTTTAAAGAAAAACGGTATTGATCCTGCCAAGGATTTGACCATTGACCAGAGCATCGACTTCGGTTCTACGGCTGCTGCCTTCTCCGGCGGTCAGGGCGACTACACAGTTGAGTTTGAACCATCTGCCACTGCTCTTGAAAATATGGGAGAAGGCTATTATGTTGTCGCTTCTTTAGGTATTGACTCCGGTTTTGTTCCTTATACCTGTTTTTCCGCAAAACAAAGTTATGTAAACGAAAACAAGGAAACTGTGCAGAAATTTACGAACGCTTTACAACTTGGCATGAATTATGTAAACTCGCACACGCCGGAAGAAATTGCCAAAGTCATCCAGCCGCAATTTGCCGAAACCGATCTTGAAACTCTGACAACAATTGTTGCCCGTTACCATGAGCAGGATACTTGGAAGACGGATCTCATTTTTGAGGAAGATAGTTTTGATTTGCTGCAGAATATCTTAGGAGAAGCCGGACAACTCGAAGAAAGAGCTCCTTATGCCGAACTTGTGACTACAGATTTCGCGGAAAGTGCTGTAGATTTTGGATCTGAGACCACAAAATAAGCGATTCCGGCCCAAAAACACTAAAAAGGTCCGCGTCTGAATTCCAGACAGCGGACCTGATGTTTATAATGGAAAAGAAATCTGTATCTTGTATTTCTCTTCCTTTTCTTCAATTTGATAAGTTCCGTTATAGGATGCAATAATATCATACACATTCGAAAGACCGATTCCGTGTTTTTCCTTATCTTCTTTCGTTGTCAGAATCTTGTCATCCTCACGAAGAAGTTGCCCCTTCATCGGATTTGCAATTTCCAAATAGAATAATCCGCCCGTCGTCTTTGCCGTCACTTTGATATACCGCTCTTTGTCCACTTTACGATTTGCCTCAATGGCATTATCGATTAAATTGGAAAGCAAGATACAGCAGTCTACTTGTTTCATAAACCGCATCGGGCTCATATCGCCTTTATACTGCAAGTCGATTCCGTGCTCTTGAAACATTCCTGCCTTAACCGCCAAAACCATATCCGCCATCTCGTTACCCGTGGCTACCTTTGTCCTATTTTCAGGCACCGCTTGAGTCAGTTCCTGAAAATAACCTTCCGCACTCTCATACTCACCTTTTTCCATCATTTCCTGCAAAACCAGCATGTGATTTTTCCAATCATGACGGAACTTTATTGTGTCCTGCTGTTGCTGCTTATAATCCCGGAAAAGAGAATATTCCGCTTCAAATTCTTTTTTGTAACCTTCAGACAACCGGCGATAATACGTCGCACTTTTCCTGTGTGCAATCGCATAGATTACCGCCACATTTAAGATAATCATAAAAAGTACCCAGACAATACGATAAGCCGGTTCGTTTACCATTCCTTCAAACCATTCAAGTCCGATCATAATCACCGGTGAAAACATACAAAAAACAGAAATGAAAACCCCTTCCCCCAGCGTCAGCGCAATCGATTTCGTCTTAGCAACTTTTGTCTTTGTCAAAAGTGCAAGCACAATACACATGGTCATATCCGAAATCATGGCAATCGATGTCTGCATATGCCCATCGGAAGCCATAATAAAATAGCGGTCAAGTCCTGTCAGTTTCTCAAACAAATCCATAAAAGACCCAAACTGCGAATATACCAAAATTGCCGGTACGGTAAGCAGTACCGCCCGGAATCTGCGGCTATTACAAAGAAAGATTGTCACCCCGACATTGTAAAGGCACATATATGCCATGATCAGCGCATTGTGTCCTTCCAGTAAAAGTGAAACTGCAACAAAGCCTGCAAGAAAAATACCGCCTGCGATTGCCATATTGCGAAAATTTACCCGCATATCGCAGCCGAACAATAAGTACAAAATCAGCCATAAGTCAATCATCGCAAATACATTCATCAGCGATTCTATGCAAAACAACAAGATATCCATTACACTATGTCCTCTCCGAGGTACAAAAATAATTGTTTCTGATAGTCCGCCATCCGCTTTCTGCTGATAGGCAACTTAACATCCTGTGCTAAAACAACTTTTCCTGCCTGGATTCCTTTGTGATGATACATGTTAACCAGATATTTTCTGTGAATACGAAAAAAACCTTGTCCACCGAGCTGTTCTTCATACTGTTTCAAACTGCAGTCACTGACAAAATGCTGTGTCTTTGTATACAGGATGGTATATTTGTCCTCTGCACTAATATACAATAAATCCTGTAAATTGACTACCATTTCTCCCTCTGTTGTTTTAACCGTAAGTTTCTTTTTCTTTTTATTCTCGGCAAGGATATCCTGAAATAAACTTCGTAACACATCCTCGGAAAGAGGCTTTATCAAGTAACGGTACGCATTCGCTTCATATCCTTTTACTGCATATTCCACGTAAGCCGTGGCAAACACAAGAAAAATCTCCGGATACATCTGCTTGATATTCTTACCTAGTGTAATCCCATCCATCTGAGGAAGTTCAATATCAAGAAGCACCAAATCAGGAATCTTTTCATCTGTTTCCGACAAGTTTTCCAATTTCTCGAGCATCGATTCTGCCGAAGAAAAAATATGTAATGTGTGCGGATAATCCGAAGAAATCGACGCGCACACTTCCGACAACTGATTGCTGTGTTCTTTTCTGTCTTCACATATATAAACCGTAAAATGTTGCATATTCTAATCCCCCGGTACCTTTGAAAAAGCGACGATATCAAACCGCCGCTTTTCCGATTTACTTATTTTTTCTTAATTTTCATAGTCTTCTTTGCGAATCCTGTCTTAGCCGTCAACATCTTTTTATATTTTGTATATTTGCTCTTCGGCACATAAATCTTCGCTTTTTTGTTAATTCCTTTAATTGCATTTTTTCCAATGGAAGTAATTGTCGTTGCCTTTATCGTAATGTTTTTAATTTTGCTCTTTTTGTAGAATGCTTTACTTGCTATTTTTACAATCTTATATTCATGTCCTTTGATTTTTACCGTTTTCGGAATTGTTACCGATGCTTTCTGCTTCACGATTCCCGTAACCGCAACAGTTCCTTTTCCATCGAAACCGGTCTTTACCACTTTATACTTAAGATTATTTACTTTGTAAGTAACCCCTTTTTTTGCGCCTGCTCCGATACCGGACACTTTTACATGAATTGTATATTCTACTTCTTGATTCCATGCAACCGTACTCTTGGCTTTCATGGTTACAGAATACCAACCGTTCTTTGTTACCGTAAAAGCATTCGAAGCATCTATATCCGTGGAACCATATGTGGAAACTGATTCTAATTTTCCCTCTTTCCATCTTTTAACAGAAAACTCATTTGCATAATATGGTGTTAACTTTACTGTCATTTTTGTTCTGTCTGCACTTGCTATCTGCTCAACTTTCACTGCTTTGCTAAGCGGAACTGCACCGATTAACACCTTGGTCACATGGTTGGATGTACTCTTCATATATTTTTCTGTACCACACTCTGCATAGTAAGTTCCTGCTTTCAAAATTACCCAGTCATCTCCCTCGCCATACTGAATGTTGTTTTCAACCATTGGCGCTACCATCGCAGAAGTACCATACAAACGGAAGAAATCATCTGCCGCAAATGCTTCCTCATCCATTGTATACAATTTGATTCGTACAATAGAATCCTGTGCCAACGTAAACTTTCCGTAATAAACCTGTTTTGTTACACCCGCATCAGAATTTAAACTCCACTGTTTCTGCCATGAAAGACCGATTGTCTGATCAAAATTTGTCATGTCATCAACTGTGTAAACCTTAATATCCTCAAATGTTGTTGCCTGAATCTCCGTCGTATTCAACATAAGCACTGATACAATTGCCATGGCAAATACTGCAAGGTAACTTGCTAATTTTTTCATGTATTATCCTCCTTATACCTATAAAATATATTGGTAAAATGATGATAACACACCACTATTTTTCATTGCCTTTTTTCCGATAAAACATCGGATTTCTCCGACGAAAGGCATTATCCTTCCCTATAAAATTCCCTGCGCAGTCCATCTGCCAGATAACCTGCCACTTCACCTGCCCAGTTATTCATCTTATCAAATCCTGCAAATTCCGCCGTTGTGTCACTGTTTCTTTCAGCAAGAACGATCTCCTCTGCCACTTCCGGTAACTCTTCCAGTGCCTCTTCTATGTTTTCTTTCTTGTAAAAGCGGTTGTACTGCGCCAAAAGAGTCGCCAGCTCCTGCGCATGTTCCGAAATGCGCTCCTCAAACTCCTCCGCTGCCATATTGTCCCTGTTATTGGTTGCATTCGCATATGACATCAAATCAAGCGTATACCCTCTTGCAAAATGCTCCCTAAGCTGAACTGACACCGCTTCAGGATAAAATGCCGCAAGCACATCTATAACCGCATTTGCCGCCTGTTCCGTTTTCTGTGCCGCCTCGCGCTGTCTTGCCGCAGAACCGGACAACGACATAAGATAAACTTTCAGCCAACCCACATATTTAAGCATCGCCTGCAAAAGATCTTCGGACATCTGAATCTCATCCATAGACGGCTTTTGCACATGCCAGTTTCCTTTACATATTTTAAGCCTTGTTCCAACCTGCAAATTGTACGGGTCAACCCCCGGATTTGCGAGTAAAATCAGCGGTACTGTCGTTTTGTATTTCTGTGCCAGACGATACAGGGTATCTCCCCGGACAATCTCATGTGTAACTATTTGACATTCTGCCATAAATGCCTCCGCATATATTCGTTTGTTATATTAACATATGTAACTGTTCAGAGGCATGTGAATTGGTAACTGCCTAATACCTTCTGATTTTATCCTGCGAATCATCCGTTGTCTTTTCAATCTTGCGGATGACAACATAATAGCTGTAATTGTCATTTACCTTTACTTCCACACGGTCTCCTACTTTCCGTCCGAGAAGTGCTTTTCCCATCGGGGATTCGATACTTATCAGATGCAAAAGAGAATCGCTTCGCACCGTCGTCACAATGCGGTATGTCTCCTCCTCATCATCATCTTCCACATAAACAGTAACTGTATTGTTCATTCCGACTTCGTCTGCTGCAGAATCATCCGAAATAATCTGCGCCGTCTTAATCATGCGCTCCAAATAGCGGATTCTGCTCTCGTTTTTATTCTTTTCCCTCTTTGCTGCATGATACTCAAAATTCTCACTAAGATCGCCATGGGCACGCATCTCTTTTACATGTTCAATCAGCTCCGGGCGTTTTACGAGTTTTCTGTAATCAATTTCTTCCTGCATTTTATCAATATCAGATTGTGTTAACTGGTCTCTCATACTGCTTCCTTTCTTCTAATGCGTTATGTATGCACGGTCTACTTTAACCACCGTAAAGCACTCCGGCCACTTACTTTGCACTGCCTGCTCAATCTTATCTTTCAGTTCTTTTTCCGTTTTTTTATACCCAACCGGAACAACCACATCAAAAATAAGATTTGTGTGCGTATCTCCCACTACCATGCGGAAATCATGAATGCTGAGTCCTTCCTGCATCTCGTCAATCAGCGCCGCCACTTCTTTTTTCTTTAGCGACACCGCCTCATTGTTTGTATCAATCGGATCCATGTGAATCGTTGCCTCACACTTAAGTTTCTGTTCCAATTCCCTTTCAATCACATCAATGGTATCATGCAATTTGAAAATATCCCCATCCCCGGGTACTTCCGCATGAAGGGAAATCATTACTCGTCCCGGACCATAATCATGCACAATCAGGTCATGAATTCCTACCACTTCTTCATGTGCCATGACAATCTCCTCTATTCCCTTTACAAACTCCGGCTCCGGAGCCTGTCCGAGCAACGGGCTTATCGTATCCTTCGCCGCATTGATTCCGGCGATAAGAATTAAAATTGCCACAAGCATTCCGCAATATCCGTCAATATTTATGTTTGTAACATGTAAAAACAACATTGCCAGCAAAACAACACCTGTTGCAACCGCATCACTCATACTGTCTGCCGCCGTTGCCTCCATCGCTTTTGACGCAATTTTCTTTCCGATGCTGCGATTATAGTAAGCCATGTACAACTTTACCAAAATTGAGACAAGCAATATTCCGACCGAAACCGCCGAAAGCTGTACATGCTCCGGATGAAGTATTTTTTGCCAGGAACTTTTTCCAAGTTCCACTCCCATAAGCATAATCAGGAAAGCCACGGCTAACCCCGAAAGATATTCAACTCTTCCGTGTCCGAACGGGTGATCAGCGTCCGCCTCTTTTCCCGCAAATAAAAATCCGATTAACGTAATAAAAGATGAACCTGCATCTGACAGATTATTAAACGCATCCGCCATAATCGCAATCGAACCGCTCAAAAATCCCGCCATATATTTCCCTCCAAACAGGAAAATATTGAGAACAATTCCCCAAACACTGCAAAGTGTTCCATATGCCTGTCTGTTATCATCTTTTATAAATATTTTTGCTAATATCGTAACCATGTTTTATTCCTCATAAAAATATAAATCAATATCGACATTTCCCGCAATTCCCGGAACACTTCCTTTTTCCGTGAACTGCCACATTTTAAATGCATACGGATAATCCGGTCTGTCACGGTAATCTGCCAGCCATTTATCATAAGCTTCTAATTCTTCCAAATGAAGAACTGTCGTAAAGCGTTTTGCATTTGCATAAATCATCGGCTCATACCCGTTTACGCGTATGCGGTCACAAAATGCACATGTAATACTTGTAAGCTGATCCGGAGTCAAATCATCCGTTCTCGCATCGTCATATATAATCGGCTCCGTATCAAAGACAACCGGCATTTCAATAGTAAGCCCGCTGATTGCGCGAAGCACATAGTCCGCCTCTTCGACTGCCTCCGTCTCATTGACGGCTGCTGAAAAGAAATAAACACCGACTTTGATTCCCGCCTCTGTCGCACCGTAATAATTGTCAAGAAAACGCTCATCCATCAAAAGTTCTCCGCTTCCGTAACCGCGGATTCCGAGACGTAATATAGCAAATTCGATTCCTGCTGCCCTCACCTGCTGCCAGTCAATATCCCCCTGAAACTTGGAAACATCGATTCCGCGCATCACTTTTACACCGTCCGGCGCAGCATAATTCATCGAAATTCCTTCGCCGGAAAAACCTGACAGGTCATAAGCATTTCTTTCAACACCTTCTACAAGCGGTACGCGTAAAAATCCTTCTGCTATATCATACACAACTACAGTCTCTTCTTCCGTTTCCTGCATATTCCTATTCATGCGTTCCAAAACAACTTCATCCGGCTGTGCACTGCCGTCCTGTGAAAGTATATACCCCTGTGTCTTTTCAAAATCTATTTCCGGCGGCAACTTGGTAATTTCCACCTGTGGTTCTGCTTCTTCACCGCTTTCGTGCGCTATTTCCAAGGCAGTGCTCTGCACTTTTTCTGTCCTCGCCGCCCTGTTTTTTGCAAAATCCACTCCGAAGATTGTAAGACTTAAAAGAAGTACACACACACCGGTCAAAAGACACAAATTTTCAATTTGATACAACCGGCGCATCGGAAGAAATCCTGCCTTTCTTGCTTCCCTGTCCATCGCTTTTCGCTTCATACGCTCTTTGTACGTCACAAACGCAGTCACAATCAAAAGAATTGACAACACGACTCCGAACAGACATCCGTATTTCACACCCGGATTTTGCGCATATTCCGGTGTCATTTCCTGCTGCGTTACATCGACAACCGCCACCGTGTTGTCTTCCGTTTGCTCCGGCAAAATTTCTGTTGTCACAATTTCCGATTTTTTATAATATACCTTCTCCGTTCCGGCATATAAAAAGTGTCCGTTGTACACCCTTGCATATACCTGCCCGCCTGACGGAATATCCGAAATGCAAACTTCCGCATAATTTTTGTCATTATCAAAAGGAAATAAGGTTGACCATGTCTTTCCGCCGTCTTTTGTATAATCATAGTATACGACTTCGCTTTCGCCGTCGTAAGCGGAAACATGAAACATATCTCCTTCCTCACTCGTCCCCACATAGACAAGCAATGCATTTTCCGGCTCTGTCGAATCACTTCCGATTGCTTTCTCCGGTGCAAAATATCCGTTTACCGCATAATCAGAATAATCCCGGCCCAAAGTCCCGCTCGTCAGCCCGAAATATTTTGCTACTGCCGTTGCATCGCTCCTTCCGAGCGCCTTCCAATCTGCTTCATCGTTTACACGGTCAAAATCCCTCAAATGGTCCGCATAACCATGTTCCACCAAAATACTCGGAATACCGAGGGATGTCGACTCACGCAAAATCCCGTAGTAATCCAGTCCCTTATCATTAAGCCGCGTCTTTACCCCGCGCAGCGTAAATCCCATCTCATCAAACTGCTCCATAAAGCAATCCCCGAGGGCATGCATTTTGGAATGATGTAATCCTTTGCTCGGAATCCAGACTTCCGATCCGAACATGGAATGATTTTCAGACATATTAAAATGGAGGCTGATTAGAATATCCGCCCCCACGCTGTCTGCATATTGTGCACGCTCTTTTAATGACATGTCTGCTTTTTCAGGATTAGTTATGTAAACCTCCACATTGTCATACTGCAATAGCTCATCCCGCATGGCAGTCGCCGTCACAAGGTTCATGTCTTTTTCAACCAAACCTCTGTGCGTAAGACCTTCATTCTCACCGCCATGCCCCGGATCCAAGACAATTACTAATTTATTATTACTTGGCATAATGTCTCCTATTTACTATTTTTCTCTTTCTTCGTTTCCGTGCTTTGCTCTGCTGTCTTCTGTGCCAATTCATCAATCATTTTTTCAATCAATTGTTTCTTTACATAAACATCAAAACTAAGTAGGCAGATAAAAGAAAAATATTGCAAAAATTCCTGTGAATCATCCGGCGCATCCTTAAAAGAATCCTGTGCCGCTTTATAACGCTCCGTCACATCTTTTTTCAAAATTTCAACCTGCTCATCTTCCCAACGGAATACCTCATCATAAACCTTCGTCAGATCAAATTCGTCTGTTTTTCCGAAAAAACGGTCTGTCAAAGGATTTAAAATTTTCTGAATATCACTGATAGAAAGAAAACTTTTGAAGTAATATATAAATATTAAAACAAGCATATGCTCTTTTGAATATTTCTTTTTCACCGGCGGCGGAAGCAAATCATTCTTGGCATAGTTGTTAATCATCGTCTTTGTCAAAATCTTGTCTTCCTGCGGATTACGCGACTTTTTGCGCATGCGGCTGTCCATAAATGTCGTCACCTGATCCATATAAAGATCAATGTTCGGAATATCCTCCGACTTAATATAATCTATGCGCTCAAAGCTTGCCATTATACGATCCAGTAAATCTTTTGTCATAGTCTCACCTTTTCTCCCCTTGTCACGTTTCGAAAATTCTAAATTACATTATATAGTATTTAAAACTATTTGTAAACGCATTTGACACTTTCCGATGGGGAAACTATACTTAAATAACACTTATGAAAGGAAGATATATTTATGAGAGACGTTATCGATATGCACACCCATACCCTTGCAAGCGGACATGCCTATAGTACCATTCGCGAAATGACATATGCAGCTGCAAATAAGGGTCTGGAACTTTTAGGCATCACCGAACATGCACCTCAAATGCCCGGAAGCTGTCACGAATTTTATTTTTCTAACCTGAATATCCTTGACCGCTCTGCCTATGAACTTCCTGTTCTCTTTGGCGCAGAACTTAACATTTTAGATAAAGAAGGACATGTCGATCTTAAAAAACGTATCTTAAAAACTTTAGATTACAGAATTGCCAGTCTTCACCCTTCGTGCATACCTTTTATGAAC
Organism: Lachnospiraceae bacterium; assembly: GCA_045546735.1. Classification (GTDB taxonomy): domain Bacteria; phylum Bacillota; class Clostridia; order Lachnospirales; family Lachnospiraceae; genus SVFI01. Next base: position 11,984 of record JAZQDJ010000037.1, read on the forward strand.
GAAGCAGACACTACCGCTGCAGTTCTCAATGCGATAAAAAATCCGTATGTGAACATTATCGGTCATCCGGACGATTCACGTTTTCCGTTAAACTATGATGAAATCGTTTCCGCAGCCGCAGAGCACAGAGTCTTATTGGAAATCAATAATTCTTCCCTCACAACAGCCTCTTTCCGCATAGGCGCACACGAAAATTACTTACGCATGTTGGACTATTGCAAAAAGTACCGCTGCTATGTGATTTTAGGTTCCGATGCTCACGCTGATACCTTGGTAGGCGAACACAAATACGCAGCTTCCATTCTTACAGAGTGTGATTTCCCGGAAACCCTTGTGGTCAATACCTCTCCCGATAAGTTTTTGTCTTTTTTGAATTGACGCGTTTCCCTTCATGTGCTAACATAACAATATAAAGCGCTAAAACTTTACAGCATTAAAGCGCACTGGAGGATTACGCATGGTTAAAAAATTGAAATCAGAACCGGTAGATCAGTTATTTGATGCCATTCTGACATTAGAGTCAAAAGAAGAATGTTATTCTTTCTTCGAGGATCTTTGCACAGTAAATGAGTTGCTTTCTCTTTCGCAGCGGTTTGAAGTTGCAACGATGCTTCGCCAGAAAAAGACATATTTAGAAATTGCAGATAAAACAGGAGCTTCCACTGCGACAATCAGCCGTGTGAATCGTTCTCTGACATACGGCAATGACGGATATGAACTTGTTTTTGAACGTATGAAAAAAGAGGAGTAAATTTTTGATTCCTATGAAATAAAGCGAGTGGATTTTTGTTTGGTAAAAAAATAAACAGACATTTGCTCGACGTTATGTAAACTACGTGCAGATAGAATTCTGTTATTTCCGAATTCTATCTGTTTTTTTGTCTCTTGTCTTGATATTATGTAAACTTGCAATCGCTTACAAACGCCTCAAATTCTTCTGGCAACAGATAGACTATCCAAAAAACAATTCTTATATCTGTATTTTTCAGAAGCAAAATCATCCAGAAATATCTTTCACATACAATCTATATGTAAAAATAGTATAATCTCTGTGTCTTTAGCGAATTATGTAAACCTATAGATGCATTTTTCTCAAATTCAAACATATATATTTTTCAATTATCTCCTCTATATATGAAAAAGCGTCAAAATTTTACAGATATAACAAACCAAAACTAAAAATTCTATAGGTTTTTCCCCAACGCTGCCCACGCAGACTATTGCAAACGCTATTATCATAGTCCCCACCCCGGAACTACCACAAAAAAACAGCTTAAACCACACGGTCTAAGCTGTTTTCCTAAAACCCTATTACACATTTAATTTCATATCGCCGTCTTTCATCCAGCCTGCTTTTCTCATAAAGAAAGCTGTTACCCACGCAATCACACCTGTCAGAACAAAATGAAGAATTACGATTTTGGCAAGCACAACACCTGCCTGCCCGCCTTCTGCCACCATCGTCTGATATGTCGTAATCTGTCCGACAAGTCCTGCTGTTCCCATACCGGAACCTGTTGCATTATTTGTCATCTTAAACACAAGTGTGGAAACCGGTCCTAAGATTGCACTTGACACAATCGCCGGAAGCCAGATAATCGGTTTCTTTACAATATTTCCGATCTGAAGCATGCTTGTTCCGAATCCCTGCGCCAGAAGACCGTTTACTCTATTGTCTTTATAACTTGCCACCGCAAAGCCGACCATGTTCGCACAACATCCGACTGTCGCTGCACCTGCTGCAAGTCCTGACAAATTCAAAATAATACCAAGTGCTGCAGAACTGATAGGAAGTGTTAAAATAATACCCATCAATACAGAAACAATCATACCGCCGATAAACGGATGCTCTGCCACATTGACATTTACAAGTTCGCCGATAAATATCATAAATGCTGAAATCGGCGGTCCTAAAATAAGTCCTACCGCACTTCCCGAAACAATACTTACAAGCGGAGTAATCAAAATATCAACTTTGGTGCGTCCGCTTACCAAATGACCGATACCGATTGCCACAATAGCTGCAATAAATGCACCGAGCGGCTCTCCCGGACCTGCATAGATAATTGTATCGTCCACAAGTACCGTTCCTGCTAAAATCTTACTTGCAAACGCTCCCATCATACCGGCCGTCGCTGCGGAAACAACCACAAGCGGGCTTTCCTTATATTTCAGTGCTACACCGATACCGATGCCTGCACCGGTAATACTCGATGCCACTTTTCCCATCACAATCACATAAGTACCGATAACTCCCGGCAGAAAACTTCCAATCTGGGAAAGGATGGTTCCGATAATGAGTGTTGCGAAAAGTCCTGTCGCCATTCCGCTAAGTCCGTCGATAAAAATCTTATTCAATATTTCTTTTGTCTTTTTCATAGTTTCCTCCATTCGGGCGTCTACTTTTTTGTTAGCCATCTTGTCAGTCGCGAGGTGCGATAACACATTTCTACTCGATACGCAAGTACCCTTTTTCCCTATATTTACAATAGCAAATTTTTCACATTTTGTTAACTTATTCTTTACTTTTACCCCCCATTGTGCTATTCTAACGATGTCGCATTAGCGACGGAATCTATATTGGAGGTAGCCAAGATGAACAAAGGTACAGTTAAATGGTTCAACAACCAGAAAGGTTACGGATTCATTTCTGACGAGGCAGGAAACGACGTTTTCGTTCACTACTCAGGACTTAACATGGAAGGCTTCAAGTCTTTAGATGAAGGTGCTGCTGTAGAATTCGAAGTAGTTAACGGCGAAAAAGGCCCTCAGGCAGTAAACGTAACAAAATTATAAGACTAATCCGTTTTGCGATGTGCCTTTTTGAAATATAAATCAGATGAATTTAGTTCCAAATAGACAGTTGTTTTAACAGATTACAAAAGAAGAACCGGCAAAAACCGGTTCTTTTTTTATGCATTGATTTCCTTTAATACTTTTTCAAATTCCATATTCCCGCCGAACAAATCCAGCGCACTTCCGATTGTAACATTTACATGATTTTCTCCGAGTTTCTTTAATTTGGCCAAATCTCCAAAATCATGCACGCCGCCTGCGTAAGTTACCGGCCGCATTGTAAACTGTCCGAGCATAGAGACAAGCTGTTCTTCTATTCCCTGTGCCTTTCCTTCTACATCTACCGCATGAATCAAAAATTCATCACAATAAACTGAAAGTTCTTCCATCGTCTCTATGGTCAATTTCGTTTCCGTCTTATTCTGCCAGCGGTCCGTCATCACATAATAGCCGTCCTTATATTTTTTACAGCTTAGGTCAAGTACAATATGCTCCGGTCCAACCGCCTCCACAAGTTTCTTTAGGTTTACATAATTTATATCGCCATTCGAAAATACATATGAAGTCACAACCACATGGGATGCTCCTTCTTCAATATAAAACGACGCATTTTCGGCTGTTATGCCGCCTCCGACCTGCAATCCTCCCGGATAGGTACGCAATGCTTTCACCGCCTGCTCACGTGTCTTTTCAAAAAATTCGCTGCCTTCTTTATTTAACAAAATAACATGACCGCCGCGAATATTTTTTTCTTTATATAAATCAGCAAAAAAAGCTGCGTCCTGCTTAGACACAAAGTTTTCTCTTGCCTGATTTCCTTCATCTGTCAGACTGCTGCCGACAATCTGTTTCACTTTTCCGTTATGAATATCAATACATGGACGAAACTGCATAATTAGCTCCTCTATCACAATTTTCCTCTACTTTACCACACCACATTTCAGCAAGCAATGTATAAACAAAAAAATTTCGGGCAAATTATTTTTATCAGAACAAAAAACTGACACAATCTATGATTGACAAAAGGAGTGAAAATTATGAAAAAGAGTAAACTTTTAATGTGCACACTGCTGCTTTGCCTTTCCATGAGTACATTAGTCGGCTGTGCATGCGGACGTACTGAACCAAACAATGCTGATGAGGTTCCGGGAACAACAAACACAACTGACGAAACACCGGGAACAACAAACAACAGTGCTACAGATACTACTACAAACGATACTGCTAATAACACAGCTGATAACGCCGCAACAGGTGATTCTACCGACAACGCAGCCACAGATAATAACATGGCAGATGACACAGGAAACATGGTAGAAGATGCAGGAAATGCTGTCGGTGATGCGATTGACGGTGCAGGTGATGTTGCGGACGATATCGCAAACGGCGCAGGAGATGTTATAAAAGATGTGACTGACGGTGTCGATAACGCAGTAAGTGACGGCGAAAGTACCGTAGATAATCGTACCGATGTAAACCCATAACAAAAATAAATCCGAGCGCTGCCGGTTCTGCCGGTGCTCGGATTCTTTTTTTCATTTATATCCCCCCTATTTTCCCGCAAATTTTTTCGAAAAACAGGATTAGTCATTTTTTCATAATCCGATCTTAAAAGTTTTCTAAAAAAAATCGGGGCAAAGTAAAATAATTGCCCCGATAAATTTCAAATATATGAAAATAATAGGAATTCTGCCAACCGTTTCGGCAAAAAAAGCCCCCATTCTCACTTCAACTATTCATATACACTCTTCTCGATAATATCACCGTTGCGGTAAGCAAGAAGTAACTCTTCAAGCTGATAAATGCTCTCCTTAAGTTCTGCACCGATATCCGTATCTGCCACACAAAGCCTCTGAAGTGCAGTTTCTACAACGATAGAATCCGAGAAAATATCCGACTCTTTACGGATGGCTGCTTCCGTAGATTCAAACGGCTCATGCGATACAAGACGCATTCCGTGTGAATTAGCAACAAGTGTATATCCTGCAATTCCTGTCTTGTTCTGATATGCTTTGGAAAAACCTCCGTCGATAACCAAAAGTTTTCCGCCGCACTTAATCGGCGATTCGCCTTTTTTACGCTCTACCGGAACATGGCCGTTAACAATATGCGATTTTGCATGATCAAGACCAAACTCCGTAAGAATTTTATCAACAATATCTTCCCTGTCATACAGACGGTAATATGCATTTTTCTTCTCTTTATGCGTCTCTTTATCTTCGATAAAATAACGTTCAAAGGTCGTCATCTTATCTTTTCCGAATACCGGAGAATTCGGTCCGGACCAAATATACCAGAGAATATCCTCACCCTTAGACTTTTCACCGGAATCACGCGTACCGTAATAGCCTTTTCTCGCATAGTTATCAAGCACATCATACAGTTTCTTTCCGCTGTACTCTTTGCCGAACACATCGACTTTTACAAAATTGCCGTCCTCATCCATCGGAACACATCCATGGTAAAGAAGGTTTGAATTATGTATCTTGTAAAGGCCGCCCTTTGAAAACAGGAACCGGACATCCTTCTGCAATTTCTCGCAACGCGAAAATGCCTGACGCAGACGCTCCATGAGTTCTGCTTCTTCAAGTGTCAACGCATATGGATTTTCCGGATCAACCGTCGGGAAGTCCGTGTCTTTCATCGCATAAACCCTGTCACCGATACGGACAGTTTTATTTTTAAAATCAATCTTATCAAGCAAAAGTCTGTCTTCCATCATAAATTCCGGCCGGCGCATGATAATCTGGCCTTCCAGTTTGAACTGGATGATGGCAATGGCCTTATGCATCTTCATGTCCATATCAAGGTCTTTTGTATTGTAATCTGTATTAAACTTAATTGAGAACGTATCGCAATTGACATCCGCATAAGTTTCCATTGCAAATGTTGCAAGCGGAATCAGGTTAATACCGTATCCTTCCTCAAGGGTATCAAGATTACCGTATCGTGCAGACATCCGGATGACATTCGCAATACATGCCAGTGAACCGGCTGCAGC
>JAZQDJ010000038.1:0-8833 GCA_045546735.1 Lachnospiraceae bacterium
GCCGGCGTCAGTATCTATTCCTAGGAACATAAGGCCCTCTGACGACGAAAGATCGTTTTTCAACATATGCAGTTGCGAGCTCTCTGCCTCATAACTGTATTGTTCCTTCGTCTGCTCCAAAAGCTTCTTCATGTCCAAACCGTTAATTGCAACTAACTGTGCATTTTCTTTCTTAAACTTATAAATATCCTTCATATAATGACGAACTTCCGGATTTTCTTTCACATAGGTATGACCGTCACGCAGCACAGAACAAATATACTCCGCTTTTTGGCTGAACCGGCACACAGTAACCGTTTCCGTTTCGCCAAGCTGCTTCAACACCTCTTGATATCTTACTTCAACTTCTTCCGGAGTTCCTTGATAAAACGCAGGATGACATTTTTTCAAATGCTTCATCACACATTCTAAATCTTCAATTGCCTCCTTGTTTGTCAAAACCGTATCCATTGTCTCAGAATATGTAACACTTTGGTTCCAATATGGATTACAGTAATTTCCAAAAGCCGAAATCAGAATAACAACTACACTGATGATAATCACTGCAATTCGCTTTCTTCTTTTCGAAATAATCCGAATACAACCGGCTGCAAAAATTACGATCACAACCGCAAAAATCACTGTGAAATATTCCGGGATTTCAAACCATAACATACTTGCCGGAATACTTCCGAGCGCAATTACCAAAGACAATATCCATAAACTCATAAAAAATATCTTCATTCTTCCTCATCCGCCTTTTGTCCGTCATGTGCTTTCCATATGCATTCCGTCATTTTAAACTCTGAAAACGTGGCTTTAAACGATGAATTTTCAGGACTGCATGCATATATACCGAACCTGATGTTTCCTTTCCCGTTCCACATATGACAAATCCTCATCTGACTATAATTTACGCCGTCCGCAGAACATTCTATGCAATAATCATCTTCCCTGCGACTAAATCGGTACCACATCGATTTTACAGACGCATCGATAGCCGTCGTCGCCCAATCAGAATAACCGTTGTTTGTCACAACACTTCCCAAATGCTGAAATTCTTCATTCTCATATTCTATCGACCCTTTTAACCAGTTTTCACTGTCCAGGTACATAACTACTCCGCATTGGTCAAATCGATGTTTGCTCTCAAACTCTGTTTTGACAACAAACGAAAAATACGCTTCCTCCGTCTCTATTTGCAACACCGGTGCATTATCATTCCGAAAATGATAATATGTTCTTTGCCATAAATCCGTAAATGGTTTTGTCGTGATTTCAATCTTGTCCTCCGATATAGTGTATTCTTCCGGTTCTCTTGTCCATTCTAATTTATTGACATCAAATTTCATTCTGCTTCCTCACTGATTACTTTATAAAAGTTTCCATCCACGCAGCTGCATGTAAACTCTGACTTATCCTCATTCAAATAAAAAGAATACAGCGTACTATAGCCTCTCGCTTCTTCAATCTCTATACATACCGGTTCTGCCTCTTCGTCTAAACTTATCGAATACCCGTTGATAGTTTGAGACAACTCCCAGCCACCTTCATTGTATTTATATATTTCCACAGAAAGCTTATCACCATCAACAAAAACCAAACGTGTCAGGCCATCCTCACTGTCCCATGTACCTTCCAGCATCGTATAAGCCCTCGTCTGCTCTGCCCTGCGCTCCTCCTGCAGTTTCATTTGTTTCTCTTTTTCCGCTTCCGTATAAAACGCCTCTTTATCTCCGGACACAAAATAACCGTAATCATCTGCCCAGTCTCCCTGCAACATCGCATAAGCATCCGAATCCAGATAGCGGATATGGTAATACAAATAATGGTTTACCGTTATCTTCATCCCGCTGATGTTATACGGCTTTGAAGAATAAACCGTAAGCACGTCCTCTTTTGCCTCAAATGTTGTATCCTCTGCAATATACTCAAACTCCGCATTATAACAAGAAACCTCTTCCACCTCGGAAAAAGCCCCTTTTGAAAAATATACAACTATTTTGTCATCATATACTTTTGTTTTCTCAATTGAAACCGCCAATTCATCCTTCGTTTCGTATGTATAAGTTTCCTTTGGCAAACCACTGCACGCAGATAGTAAGCATAATGACAAAAGCAAGCTAAAACTAACTATTTTCTTCATCCGTTCTTCTCCCCATCGGCCATACAGAAAAAATCCATATTAAAAAAGCCAAACTCCCTGTCATGATTAAAAGGTATAGTAGATTTGTAAATCGCATTATAATAAATCCGCCAAGTAGTGAGCACACACAAAATCCTATCCACAAATATTTTGCCTTCTTATATTCTTCCTGTGCTATGACAGAAGTTTTCCGTATAGCAATACAACGCCACGGCACTAAAAGAAACAATGCAATCAAAAGCATTGCCGCAACGGATAATATCATCGTTATAAATGAAATAGCCCCATTTGTCCCCGCCACAAATAAATTGGCAACTCCTGCAAACTCCGAGCCGTCTATCTGCATACTGTCCACGTAGTCAATCTGCGGCGTCTGCATACGTATTTCCCATGCATAAGCAAGCGCCCCATACAAAAGATATAAAACAATTACTGCCAAAGCAATTATTCTGGCTTTTTGTTTTCCGGATAATCTCTTCATTTCTCTCCCCTGTTTTCTACTTCCGACAAATCATAAATATACTTAAACGCAATCACATCTTCCGAATCCGCTGCCTGCCCCTCTAATTCTTCTTTCAATGAATTATCTTCATCAATGATAAAATAAATGCACTCGCAACCGAGCAACGCTGCTTTTGGCATAAAATAGTCTGCCACCCAGGCGGTATCCTCCGGAATATTCTCAAAACCGTCCCTTGTATCTGCTACATAATCACATTTATACTTTCCGATGATTTCCAAAGCATATTCCAAAGGCTTGCGGTAGTCCTCCATACAACAAAACTTTTTCCATTTTACAAAAACAACATTTTTCTCTTCTTCATACCGCACATCACAATATTCTGATAAATACATATTTCTATCTCCTTAACTCAGACAATACAGCATCACTGCCTGTTGCACTTCCAAAAGATGCTTTTTAAACTCATATCCTACAAAATAGTCGGAATCTATCACATCTTCGGACACTTCCTCACCACGATAAAACGGCGGGCATGGATTTAAAATTGCTCCATCATTTGCCAGTTTCATAGTTTCTTTTGTCACCTGACAATCTTTAAAATCCGGAAGTATATTTCCCGGTAACGAATCCGTGCAGACAATATCTTTTCCCACTATCGCATCTTTAATATTGTGGTGCGTCACCAGTCCGTCCATCTCATAACCGTTCCCGCAGCACTGCTCCAATGAAAATCCCATGATTTCAGACGCTGCTTTCCATGATAAGCCGATATTTCCGTTCTTTCCGACATATAAATAATTATCTTTCGTAAAATCATCTCTGATTTTTGAAAGTGCATACATATCTGCTAATATCTCACATGGGTGATTTTCGTCCGTCATTGCGTTAATCACAGGAACTTTTGAAAACTCGGCAAGTTGCTCTACTACACGCACATCTTTATGTCGTACTATGACCAAATCTGCCCAGTTATTTAAATATCCGCAAACATCTTTCAAGTCTTCTTTTTTATCCAATGTTTCTGACGGAAACAAAATCGGTTGTCCGCCGAGCAGATAAACACCTTTTTCAAAGGTAACTCTTGTCCGGATGCTGGAAGCAGGAAAAAACAGTACTACACTTTTCCCTTTGAAAGCTCCTGTATGTTTGCCTTGACAAACCTCATCCGTCCATCCAAAAAGCTCATATATATCAATCGCTTTATAGTCGGTTAGTTTTATAAAATGCTTCATTTGTTTTCCTCCGAAAAAGTACTCATATCTTTTTCATTATACAACAACTTTGCATGTAATGGTCAATAAATACCATATTTCCCCAAATAATACCCACGGTTCCAAAATACTTCTACTAAAATATGGGTACCTTGGGTAAATATCCATAGGTTTCTTGCCCAAAATCAAGCATTTTTACCACTTCATAGAGCAAATTTTTCAAAAAATGTGGGCAAGAAATCTCAAAAAAGATGAGTTAATTACCCAACACAAGAAAAAAGCCGTCGCCCCGCAACGCGGAGCAACAGCCCTCTTCTTTTTAATTACCTTACGGTTGAATGACTTTGAATATAAAAGATTTCCTGACTAGGCTTCCATTCTTTCTTTTTCGGCGGAAACTGTGCCTCAAATTCTTTAAGTCCTTCTTCTGTCATAGCTTCAAAAGCCGGACTTTCATGATAATACCAGGTTCTTCCATCCAGTACATTCTCTTTCAATTGTTTGACGAGCAAAGCCGCCGGATATACGTCACCTTCCATACAGACATGATATCTGTGACTACTGCGAAAACCACGTGCCACGTAATTTGCCGGATCACCGAAATTCACAATGACATCGTACCCGAGTTTTTCTGCAATCTCAAAAGAATGTTCCAGCAAAATACGGCTGTATCCCATGCGCTGATAATCCGGATGAATACTGATCGGACCGAAACTTAAAATCGGCTTTTCATTTCCGTCCTTGTCCTTTAACATCGCCTTTGTGTACATGACATTTCCGATAATCTCTCCCTCCACTTCAAGCACAAGTGCAAGTTCCGGGATAAAATCCTCATGTCCGCGCATCACATGTACCATATAATGCTCATCGCATCCTTCTTTGTACACGTTCCAAAACGCTTCTCTTGTTAAGTTTTCTACTACGCTGTAGTCCTTTTCTGTTTCCTGACGTATGATATAGTTTTTATTCATTATTTTTTTCCTCCTGAATGTTGTTAACTGTCAACTGCTTACCGCGGGAGGTTTGTTACGTTAGCAAACCTCCCGGTTATGCTACCGTCTCCTTTTTGTTGTACTTCTTCAAACAAGCACTCTCCTTATAAATAAAATTTTAATATCATCAGGTCTTACGACCGGATTAACATTATCTTATCACGTCTTCTTAAATTTTGCTACTTTACTTATACCGCGTTTTTTAAGAACCTTTTTATACAACGAATACTTCGCCTTCGGAACTTTCACAACTGCATTTTTCTTAACACCTTTAAATGCATTTTTACCGACAGTACTCATTTTCAGTTTTGTTGTATAAATCGTAATTGTTTTCAACTTCTTACAATTATAAAATGCATTTGCACCGATTTTTTTCACATTTTTACCGATAGTAACCTTTGTGACATACTTATTGCTTTTAAAGGCATTTTTCGCAATCGATGTTACCTTATAGCTAACACCGTTTACGGTAATCGTATCAGGAATGCGAATACTTTTTGTCGTCTTTTTGCGCGGCTTTTTGTATTCTACCGTACCGCTTTTAGCCGATGCCTTAGTAACCACATAAACGCCGCCGGATTTTTTATCCGTCACTTTCTCGCCCTTGGCTAACAATCTTGGGATAATAACCTGTTTACGGCTCAGTTCCTTTTTACATTTCGTACAATAAACCACCTTATCGTAACTTCCGGCTTTTTTTGTTGTCGCTGCTACCTGATTTTCTACTATCGGCGCAGCTTCTTTATGCTTCATGATTTCAATCGTAAGACTTGTTTCTACTGTCTTTCCGTTTTCTTTATATGTAATATTTAAAGTCTTTTTGCCGATTGTTGAAACAGTAATCGCCTCTGCATTTGTTGTATATCCGCTCACTTCGCCTGTGTAACCGTCCGAATAAGTTGCTTTTACAACAAGATCGGATAAATCAATCTTTTCACCGACACAGGACTGCAGTTCCTTCTTTTCCGCCGAAATGGAATCCGGTACCAAAGCGTCATTGTGAATCACCTGAATCTTTAATTGTTCTGTACCGCTTTCATGATCGCTGTCACCGGCAGCTGTTATTTCAATTACTACACTTCCGACTTTTAATCCACTGATCACGCCATCTTGGCTGACACTTGCTATCGTCGGATTTTTTGAAAGATATGTAATTTCACCATATCCGGATGCACTTTCAACACAAATACTATTTCCGGATTTAACAGTTTCTGATTCAATCGCAAATGTAGGCATTTGCTGCGCTTTCTCAATGGAAAAGGCAATTTCATTGGTGGTATCCGCATAATTATTAAGCCCCGATACCATCACCTTTGCCGTATTTTCACCCGCATTTACGTTATTTGAATATGAAATTTCATAATCCTTTCCTTCATACAGCATCATTCCCTGATCATAGACAATCACAGACGGCTGCTTTTCTTTTCCGTCGTAAGAATATATCTCATCATCTACTATCTGTACTGTACAATTTTGCATAGAAGTATTGAGCGTATACGGAGTCCAAGTAAACGTCGGCGAATTAAACAAACAAGCCGAATTGTATTCACCTTTCACACCCACCCATGAGTTACTCTTGGCAGAAGGATAATATATTGTAGCAGTTACATTATTAAAAGCTGCACTGCTCGCCGGTGCTCCGTCTATTAATGACTCTTTCTTCAAAGAAGGTGCACCGCCTCTAAAATAGAGATGACGTATAAACGTATTATCACAAAAACAATCAAGACCTATCATCGAAACACTTTCCGGAAAAATGATAGTCTTTGTTCCGCCTGTCTTTTGAAAAGCACCGTCACCGATTGTTGTCACACCATCGGGTATCATATAAGTGCTTTTCCCGTAACCGAAAGGAAATGCAATCAACGTTGTTTTTGATTTATCGAACAAAATCCCGTCATCACTGCAAAAATATGCGTTACCCTCTGCTACCGTAATTTCTTTCAGCGAATATAGTGACAACGCAGCCCCTCCGATATATGTGACAGAAGCCGGTATATGAATCTTCTTGAAGTTGCATTCACCAAATGCATTTTCACCAATTGTTTTTACACCGTTTCCGAGAGTTACTGATGACAAACTATTGCAATTATAAAATGCATTCTGTCCGATATACGTTACGGAATCCGGAATGTTTACGCATTCCAAACCACGACATGCCCAAAATGCACCTGCCGATATCGCGGTTACTGTATTCGGAATTACAACGGCTTTGATTGTATTATTGTTTATAGAAAAAGACTTCTCCGAAATCGTGGTAATCCCTTCTTCTATTACCACTTTATTTATTTTTTCAATATAGCTATGCCAAGACGGTTTTACTGCACTCATTGCTCCGCTGCCGCTTATGATAAGCGTTCCTTCTGCATCAATAATCCATGTCAGATTGTCTCCATGCGTTCCGCTCGCAATATTTTCATCCGACCAAACAGCATATAAAGTAACCGTCCCTGCTGTTTTTCTCAAATTTTTGACTAATTTTTTATTTGCAAATTTTGTTCCCGAACCATCCTGCGTTGTACTCCACCCCGCAAAACGATTTCCTTTTTTTACGAATGCATTATTCGTCAGATAATAGGATTCTCCATATTGACATGTCATATCCTGCATCGTTCCGCCGGTACTTCCGTTTCCGTCAAAATGTATCGTATAAGAAAAGTTTTCAATCCAATGAGCATAAAGAGTATGCGGCGTGTTTTTGCTGACCTTAGTTGCGCTTGTCACCAATGTTCCGCCCGTCTTAGCAGTATACCAGCCGTCAAACACATATCCGTTATAACTTGCCACAGGCAATTCTCCATAAACTGCCTCGCCGCCGCATGCAACTGTCTTTGAATTTGTATCGACACTTCCGCCACATGCATCAAACGTAACTGTTACAGGTGTTCCCGCTGTAATAACCCAACTTGCACGATTTACCTGTGTATTCGTAATATATTTCTTTTTTGTCCGCTGTACATCCGTATAAATATAATACGTATACGTACTCGTCACAGAATAATTCAACGTCGATTTTCCGGAAGATGTCGCTGCCACCTGACAACTATGTGCACTTTTATTTAAAATCGTTGCACCGCTTCCTGAAATCGTCCAACTGTACGATTTAATCGTTTTATATGTATTAATATTTGCATTGAACGTTTCCGTTTCACCGATATACATTGTTGTCTGACCTGCTGCATAAGCATCATCACCTGTCACAAACAAAAACAAGCACACACAACATACAAAAACAAATGAGAATAACCCTTTTTTCATCCAAACACTCCCTTACCACACAAACGGTATCATACGATACTTCACTTTCTTTTTGTACTCTTTGTATCCTGCAAGTCCCTCTTCCAGAACACTCTCTTCATTTTTAATTCTCTTTACAAGTAAAAACGGATAAATGCAGAAAATCGCGAATCCAATCCACGAACCGAGTACCACAGGAATTGCCAAGAATAAAAGTACCGTCGAAAAATACATCGGATGACGTACCACTCCATAAAGCCCCGTGTCAATCACCTTCTGTTCTTCCTGCACCTCCACTGTACGCGACAAATACACATTCTCACGCATCACTTCTGCATAAAGGCCGTATGATACAAGCAAAATGACCGCCGCAATAATCACTACCGGAAACGGAACATATGTCCATCCAAATCTAAAATCCAATGCCGACAGAATAAATCCTGCCAAAAACATAATCAGCGATGCACCGATTACCTTCTTCTGTTCTCCTTCACTTTCTTTGCTTTTTAATCTCTTTTCCAATAATTCCGGGCTCTTAACAAAAAGCACTACTCCTAATAAAAACATCGGAACAAACAACAGACCTATAAATATCCATCCATTAAAATAGTTCCATGTTCCGGCCGGCAAAAACAACAACAAACCGACCATCAGTAATCCCGCTATATATTTGGTTAATGCGCTTATGATTAGTTTTGTTTTGCTCATGGAATAACCTCCAGTATGATTTTAAATGTACTCCATATTCATATCAAATTCAATACTTAAATTCTATATATAACTGTCACATTTCCTTTTATTATAG
>JAZQDJ010000039.1:0-21952 GCA_045546735.1 Lachnospiraceae bacterium
ACAGATATGCTCTCTTTTGTCATACATTTTAAAAGGAATCTTAACACTTCTCCTATAAGAACAGAAACAATCATCACACCGACAATACGCAGGAACAAATATAAATAACATCCCCATGCATTCGCAAGAATTGTTGTTGTCATGAACACTTTCAATATTACAAACTCAAGCGGATTATGGAACAGATAAATCGCAAATAAATTGCGCATAATCACTTTGTAACAACCTGTCTTTTCAAATTTTGCAAACACGATAGTACAAACTTCCGCCGCAAAATATGCAAACAAGCATCCGCAAACAACATTCATAATATCTTCAAAAATACCGATCTTAATGTTAAGAACAAATAATACACCTGTCACAAGACAAAAGATGATTTTTTTCACCTTCGAAATATCTGCAAGTTTCTCTTTTCTTATATTCTCAAAACAATAACCAAGTGCAAACCAGCCGATATACCCCAGTCCCTGTTTCATTGCCAGAATATCAAAAGGAAGCTGACCGGAGCTCATCTGAATCAACGCACAAACAAGCAAAAGAAATACTTCACTTTTCACCGAAAAACGCTCACAAATTTTCTTTAACGCCGCAAAAAGCAACATACACCAAAACAGTGCCGTCAAAAACCAAAGATGATCACTGTCCGAACCGTTGTAAAACATACGGTAAGCCATATGCAGACCTTCCGCTGTATAAAATCCCGCAAAATATTTTACCGGTAACATAAACAAAAAGCCGACCGCAAAATACGGCACTATTAATCTTTTTATCTTATCTTTCACAAATTCATCATAAGCCTTTAATGGTTTCAAACGAAGAACCGCTCCGGAAAGGAAGAAAAAAAGCGGCATATGAAAACTGTAAATATAACTGACCATCAATCCGAAAAATGATATCACATAGGAATAAAATGCCAGATTCGTAAACTCAGGCATAACATAGTGTACACTTCCGTTTGTCGCATCCATCGCAATATATCTGCTGTGTCCGATAACAACCAATATTGTTGCAATCAACCTCAGCCAATCATAAACACTTACTCTCTCTTTTTTCATAAGAAAATCCCTTTCTTGCTTTCATCTTCTATATCGTACCTTCTAAGCGTTGTTTTTTCAAGTACTAATCTCCTTTAAAAACATCGATTCCCTTCCGTGCCACGACAGATGTAAAAATCGTTTTGCACGTGTGATTGCTACATAAAACATACGCCTTTCCTCCTCTAATTGCTCTTGTGTGAACATATGTCCCCGTGGTACGCTTCCCTCACATAACATCGGCAAAAACACTCGATCAAACTCCAATCCTTTTGACGCATGATACGTCAAAATACGGACACCTTCCTCATTCTGACACTTTTCTTCTTTTTCGAAATTTTTCGAATACTCAATTATATGATCCAATAACTTCGGAACAGAATCAAATTGTTTTGTACGTATAAGTAGCTGCCCTAAAACCTCCTCTGCCTGTTCTTGCTCCAATTGCTCATTTCCTACTTCTCCTTTTACATATGCACGAAACTTCAATCCGTTTAAAATAAGCATAACAGCCCCATAAGGTTCCATCCCTCTCATCAGCCGAAACATCTTTTCCATTTTTTCCAATTCTTTTCGCACTTGAGTATATTCCTCCCGATGCGGTAATCGCTTGATTATTACATCAAAATTAACGTTCTCTTCCTGAAACATTCCTCTCTCAAACCCACGGAACGGTTTGTTCATAAAAGCAAAAAAATCATTCCTTTTTTGTCCGCAAAAAGCAAAGCGGAGCACTGCCATAATTTCTTTTACCCAAATGTTATCATAGAAACATTTCTTTCGCTCCCGAAATACAAATTTAATGTTATGCCTGAAAAATATTTCCGCAACATATTCTGCCTGCATGTTTGTTCTTACCAAAACAGCCGTTTTTTCTTTTTCATTCATTTTCTTGATTATGTCATTTATTTCCCCCATTCCATCATCAAACTGCCCAACATACACTTTATGTTCAAAAGTTGCTTTTGCAATAATATTTTTATCAAATCGATTTTTATTGAAACGAATACAACCTCCTGCACATGAGACAATTTCTTCTCCTGATCTATAGTTATCCTGTAAACAAATTTGCTTACATCCCGGAAAATCACTCAAAAAACTTTTCATAAAAGCAGGATTCGCCCCACGAAACGAGTATATTGCCTGATCATCGTCTCCAACCGCAAAAACATTGCCATGTTTCTTTGCCAATAATTTAAGCGTTTCATATTGACAATAATTTACATCCTGAAATTCATCCACCAAAATATAATCGAATTTTTCCTGCCAGATTTTACACTCTTTCGCATTATTCTGCAACAATTTCAGGCATAATAAGAGCATATCATCGAAATCCATTACTCTCTTTTCAAAACACAAACGATTATATCTGTTTAAAATTTGAACAAATTCATCCGATTCTTCTCTTTGCGTATTTTTATATAAACTGATTTTCTTTAACATATTTTCACAGACATAATTATGCTGTAACTGCGTCAAATCCCCCAAAGGAATAATCGTTTTTATTATTTCTTTCTTCTCTTTTTCATTTATAACGGAAAAATTTTGATATGTCTCTGTCTGACGTAAAATGTAATAAAAAACAGAATGAAATGTCCCGAAGACTGCTGCATTTGCTTTCGGGCAAATCGTCTGACAACGGCTTTGCATCTCAAGCGCCGCTGCTTTTGTAAATGTGATAGTTAAGATACGACCGGGTTCTATCCCTTTTTCTTCAATTAAATAACGGACTCTCTCTGAAATAACTGTAGTTTTTCCACTTCCGGGGCCTGCCAAAACAAGCATAGCCCCTTCCGTGAATGTGATAGCCTCTCGCTGCTGAGGGCTGATATTTAGTTGTTTTCTAATAATTCAATACCCTTTCTGATACGTGCAAGAGATTCTTCCTTGCCGAGCACTTCCATAATTTCAGTTGCTCCTGCAGGTGTCATCTGCTTACCGGATACAGCTGTACGCACCGGCCACATTGCATAACCGTTCTTGCAACCTTTCTGTTCCACATAGGATACTAATGTCTGATACAGAGAGTCATTACTATAATCATCAAGCTGTTCAAAAATCGGAAGTAATTCCTTCAACACTTCAAGTGCGGATTCCTTTGTTGTTTTCATCTTTTTGTGAACATACATTTCCGGATCATACTCAGGCAATGTTTCAAAGAAATCAATCAAATCTTTGATATCCGGGAATACTTCTATACGAGTCTTCACCATCTCAGC
The DNA here is from genome assembly GCA_045546735.1 of Lachnospiraceae bacterium. GTDB lineage: Bacteria > Bacillota > Clostridia > Lachnospirales > Lachnospiraceae > SVFI01. Next base: position 3,254 of record JAZQDJ010000039.1, read on the forward strand.
AATTTTCTTTAAATCCATATCCTTTGTAATAACTTCCTGAATATACGGAAGTGCCATCTCATAAAATGCATCAAATTCCATCTTTTTAATGTACTCACCGTTCATCCATTTCAACTTTGTATAGTCAAATACTGCCGGTGATTTTGACATATGAAGATAATCAAATTCTTTGATTAATTCATCTAATGTAAAGATTTCCTGGTTTGAAGCCGGACTCCAACCAAGGAGTGCCACAAAATTGACGATAGCTTCTGTCAAAAAGCCCTGCTCCACCAAATCTTCATAAGAAGAATGTCCGCATCTCTTAGAAAGTTTCTGATGGTTTTCATCTGTAATCAGCGGACAATGAACATACTTCGGAACTTCCCATCCAAACGCATCATAAAGTCTGTTATATTTCGGCGAAGACGATAAGTACTCATTACCTCTTACCACATGTGTAATTCCCATCAAATGGTCATCAACAACGTTTGCAAAGTTATAAGTAGGATAACCGTCAGATTTAATTAAAATCATATCGTCAAGTTCCGCATTATCAACAGAAATATCACCGTAAAGTTCATCATGGAATGTTGTAGTCCCTTCACGCGGCACATTCTGACGGATTACATATGGCATTCCTGCAGCAAGTTTTTCCTCAACTTCTTCTTTGGAAAGCCCGAGACAATGCTTGTCATACACATTAATCTCTTTTGTTTCGCCGCCGGCTGTCGTAATTACCTGATGCAGTGAATCCAATCTTTCTTTGTCGCAGAAACAATAATATGCCTCTCCTTTTTCTACAAGCATTTTTGCATATTCCAAATAAATGCCTTTTGCCTGTCTCTCGCTCTGAACATAAGGTCCGAAACCTTTATCTTTATCCGGTCCCTCATCATGTACAAGACCTGTTTTTGCAAGAGTTCTGTAAATAATATCAACTGCCCCTTCTACAAGTCTTTCCTGATCTGTATCTTCGATACGTAAAAGGAAATCACCGCCCTCATGCTTTGTAATTAAATATGCATAAAGTGCTGTACGAAGATTTCCTACATGCATACGTCCTGTCGGACTCGGTGCAAATCTTGTTCTTGTTTTACTCATCATGTCCCTCCATCTTCGGAAGCTGCAGCTCCGAATTTGCTTTAAAGTTATTGACTTCTTTCATCGCCTGTGCTACCGCAATGTTGGTTCCTGCACCTGCAACACAGCCGCCCGGGCAAGCCATACCCTCTATAAGACAACCGTTTTTCTTGCCCATCTTGGCAAGCATCAACATCTTCTTACATTCAGCTAAACTTTCCGCATGTTCAATATTTACTTCTACATCCGGATAATTCTCGCAAATGACATCTTCAATCGCTGAAGCAACTCCGCCGGCTACACCATATCCACGTCCTGCTCCTGTTGCATCATTCATCTTGTCCATAGCTTCAATCTCTTCAAGAAGAATTCCTTTTGCCTCAAACATACCTGTAAGTTCTTCAAATGTAATAACAAAATCCACATCAGAACGCACCGTTCTGCGCGATGCTTCCAGCTTTTTGGATGCACACGGGCCGATAAATACCACACTTGCATCCGGATGTTCTTCTTTGATGATACGTGCAGTCGCCACCATCGGTGTCAATGCATTTGAAATATTATCAATCGTCTCCGGGAAAAACTTTTTGGCAAGTACAGACCACGATGGACAGCAACTAGTTAAAAGGAACGGCAGCTTTCCTGTCGCTACTTCCTTCACATAGTGCTCTGCCTCTGCTAAAGCCCCAAGATCGGCTCCTATAGCCGTCTCATATACTTCTGCAAAACCAAGCTGCTTTAATGCTGTTTTAAATTTATCCGGTGTTACATCTTTTCCGAACTGTCCGACAAAAGCAGGTGCTACCTGTGCAATAATCTTTCTGCCCGACTGCATTGCACGGATAAGCTGGAAAATCTGTGATTTATCAGCAATTGCACCAAACGGACAACTAACCATACATTGACCGCAGGATACACAAAGATCATTATCGATTTTAGCTCTGCCTCGCTCATCACTCTTTATCGCATTTACACCGCACGCTGCAGCACATGGACGAACCTGATGAGAAATCGCATCATAAGGGCATACAGATTTACATTTACCGCATTTAATACACTTCTCCTGGTCAATAAATGATCGGCCGTTCTTCATTGTAATCGCCCCACGCGGGCATACTTCATTACAAGGATGTGCCAAACAGCCCATACACTTATTTGTTACTTCATAACGGTTTTCCGGACAGGAATTACATGCTGACGGAATCACCTGCATAAGAGGCGGTTCATAATATTTCTCTGCAATGTTACTCTCCTCAACACCTTGTGAAACGTGGACAGGCGTATCTTCCGGCCGAAGCGACATCCCCATCGCAAGACGAATACGCTCCCTGACAACTGCTCTTTCTCTATAAAAACTTTCCCAATATTCAGTATCTTCATTGTCAACAATCTTGTACGGAAGCGCTTCCATATCGTCAATTAAATTCTCCGAAGTATATGCCAAATTAGCAACTTCTTTAAATACACGCTTACGTACTTTGCGAACTTCTGTGTCAATTCCTCGCATTTTCATCCTCCAAAAATGTTGTTACTAAAACCTCATATCATTTTATACAAAATATAGTGTAAAATCAAGACAATTCCCACAAAAAAAGAGCTGCCTGAATTATCAAACAGCCCTTTTATATTAAATTTTAGCGAAGGAACAAATTCAATTAGAAAATGCTTACTAATTTCTTCTTCTCTGCTTCGTACTCTTCTTCACTTAAGATTCCGTTATCACGTAAAACTTTAAGTTTCTTAATCTTTGTCTCAAATTCTGAGATATCAGATGCAATGCCTGCAAGAGCAACTGTATCTGAACTGGCCGGTGCTGCCGGTTTCGGAGCCGCTGCCGGTGCTGCCGCTACAGGTGTAGGAGCCGGTGCTGCTGCAGCTGCCTGTGATGCCGCGTTCAAACGGAAATCAGAACTTGCAACTGTCTGTGTAACCTCAACAGGTGTACTTGCCATACCGCTACTCTGACGGATACGCTCTGTCAGGGATGCTGCTTTTGTCTTTGCATCAAAGATAGCATTTACAAACTGATCACCTTCATCAAATCCCGGAAGGAAACAATATCTTGTGTATGCGCCTTCCCCTTTATGCTCAACTGTAACCATCAATGTTTTCTTTCCACCGTATGTAACCTGAGAACATTCTCTTACGTTCATCAAATAATGTGAGAAATTATCAAGACGAGCATTTGTGCCTTTTGGATTATCAGCGATAGATACACGTCCGCTGATACGAAGGTTTGAGATTGCTACTCGGAAATCTTCACTTTTCTTAATGAGTCCACCTTCTTTTGAAACCCATTCTTTCTGATAAATAATCTTTTCAAGTCGAATACACTTGTTACAAACTTCACTTGAAGAGTCGCTTCCGCAAATTAAACATTTCATAATTTCACACTCCTTATACCCCAATATTTCCTAAACAGGATGTTCTTTACTGTAATTAAAGTTTACCATGATTTTTTTTTAATATCAACACATCGGAGCGACCAATTCTGTCGCAAAATTGACCAATTCTGCAAAAATGGTGCATTCCCGGACAGAAACACACCATTTTGCAATCTATATCAAGTGTCAGGCCTTTGACACGTTATTTACCTGCTCTCTTTCATTTCTTTTACATTGCATGTATCAAAAGCAGCGTTAAACGCGTAGAAATTCTTTTCGTTTAATCTATCCTGTACAATACGAAGAGCCTCTCCAAATCTCTGGAAATGAACAATCTCCCTTGCACGCAGGAATTTGATTGCATCACACACATCAGGATCTTTTACCATCCGAAGAATGTTGTCATAAGTTGTTCTTGCCTTCTGTTCTGCCGCCATATCTTCCATTAAATCCGTAATCGGATCACCTTTTGACTGGAACTCACAGGCATTAAACGGAATTCCTCCTGCCGCCTGCGGCCAAAGCGCCAACGTATGGTCTACGTAGTATGGTGCAAAACCGGATTTTTCAATTTCTTCCATCGAAAGATTTCTTGTGAGCTGATGAACGATAGCACCGACTAACTCAAAATGTGCCAGTTCTTCTGTACCGATATCCGTCAATAGACCTGCTACCTCATTGTAAGGAATCGTATATCTCTGCGAAAGATAACGCATCGATGCGCCAAGTTCACCGTCCGGACCGCCATATTGACTGATAATAATCTGCGCCGCCTTTGCATTCGGCTCTTTGATATTGATTGGATACTGCAATCTTCTTTCATAACTCCACATTATCTGCATCCTCCTTCCCAAGGCATCGGTGCAAGTGCCCATTTCCATTTGCTGTCATCACTTTCCGGTGCATACGCAACAGACAATGGTTCATATTTACAGCTATATTCTTTTTCTAACTCGTTTTTTACCTTTACATAGTGATTAAGATATGCAATCGCCTCACGTTCATACGGATGTGTGTCCAAATATAACGTCATCTCCACCACTGCAAAGTCAACTTTGTTAATTTCATTCAGTAATGCCTGTTTTGAAATATCCCGATTTCTCATCATTTCACACATCTCCTTCCGCAAAATGGTTTGTTTAATTCCGGAAATATAGTTCCCTCACGAAATGCATCTTCGAGATCTTCATATATCTTGTCGAGTTTTTGCCATGGTACATATGCCATAGCAACCGGAAACTCTTCTACATGCATTTGTTCATAATAATCTTTCATCATGATATTTTCTCCGCTTTTTTATTATCATTGTATGTAGCATTCTGTCGGATTGACACACTTTCAAATAAAAAAACGGAATTTCGGATTGTCCGAAGACATATTTCCGAAATCCCGCGCATATGATTTACACATTCCTTATATGACGACGCAGAACTCTTCTTTTCAACTCTTTCCCGTCAAAAGGAATAAGCGGATATAAATAGCCGTTCCCCGAAATCATTTTATTATTGATAAGTGCCAATATAAAAATACCGACTCCTATAATAAAACCATAGATTCCGAACAAACTTGTTAAAATCAGATTCAAAATTCTCATAAATTTGATAGCGTATGCTAACTCATAATTTGTCTGCGTATAGTTAGCCAATGCTACAAAAGCCATATATAGCATTACCTCTGCATTAAACCAGCCGCTACTCACCGAAAAGTCACCGAGAATCAAAGCCGCCATAATGCTTAGGGGTGTGCTTAACATATTCGGAGTGTTAACCGCCGCTAACCTGAGACCGTCCAGCGCCACTTCCAAAATAATAAACTGCCAGAATATCGGAATATTATACGGATCCTTCATCTGAATAAATGCAAAACTTTCCGGAATCCACTGCGGATTGTTTGACAACAGCAAATATAAAGGTGTCACAAAATAGCAAAATGTCAGTATTACAAATTTCGCAAATCTAAGATACGTACCTGTAAGCGGCGGAAAATAGTAATCATCTGCTTCCTCCGTAATATCAAAAAGTGATGTCGGTAAAATCATTGCCTGCGGAGCATTATCGACAAGAATTACTATATTTCCCTCCAGAATTTGTGCCGCCGAAGTATCCGGCCGTTCTGTAAACCGGAATTTCGGAAATGGATTCAGCCATTTCTTATCATATAAACACTCTGCCAAAGACTCTTGATTTAGCGTAAGCGCATCTATTTTCATCCCCTTTATCCGGCTTTTTATTTCCATCAAAAAGTTTTCGTTCACCCTTTTTCCCATATATAAAAGCGCAATGTCAGTTTTTGAAGCCGATCCTGCCTGCAACATTTCCACGCATAAATCTGCATCACGAATTCTTCTCCGGATTAACGCCGTATTAAATATGATTGTCTCAACAAAACCATCTTTTGAGCCTCTCAAAGCTTTGTCTTTATCCGGTTCCGATACACTTCTGGCCGGATATGTCCGCGAATCTATCAGAATACATTTATCATATCCGTCGATAAACATCGCAAGCTGACCTGATAAAATCGCTGTTACAATTTTATCTTTTCTGTCCTGCATTTCGACTTCGACGTACGGCATATTTTGCTTTAACATTCCTGCAGCATCTGCCGGCAAATCACTTTCTTTCAATCCGATAAAATATTGCAGCATTTTCATCATCAGCTCATCTTTGCAAAAACCGTCAATAAAATAAATGACACTGTCCTTTCCACCGACAACAATATCCCTGTATAACATGTCAAAATTGACATCGACATTCAGTTTTTCATGAAAATACTTCCGGTTATCTTTTAAGTTTTTACTTATTCGGCTCTCTAATATGATTGGTTCCATTTTTCTATTCCTTTCACATTTGTTATGGATTAGTTTGTCAAAAGTGGGATTTTTTATTCATATAGAAAGATTGTGCTAGTGCTGAAATGTTTCATGTGCTATACTTTATTCGTGGAAATTATGAAGTTTCTATAATACATAATCAAGGAGATTACTCATGAAAGAAATACGTATCCAGTATTTAGATGAAACTATTGAAAAATTAACTTACATAGACGGCAAATCCGATTGGATTGACCTTCGAAGTGCTATGGATGTAGAACTTAAGGCAGGAGAATTCAAGCTTATTCACCTCGGCGTGGCAATGCAATTACCGGAAGGTTACGAGGCACATGTTGTACCGCGCAGTTCGACTTACAAAAATTTCGGAATCATTCAGACAAATCATTGCGGAATCATTGACTGCTCCTACTGCGGTCCGGATGACTGGTGGTATATGCCTGTTTATGCTCTTCGCGATACCGTTATTCATAAAAATGATCGTATCTGTCAGTTCCGTATCATGGAAAATCAACCAAAGCTTGTATTTGATGAAGTCGAAAAGTTAGACGGAAGCAACCGCGGTGGTATCGGAAGTACCGGTAAAAACTAAATAAACAAACAAGTGGCAACCAATCCATTTGGTTGCCACGATTTAACTCCCCATATTTTACAACGCACTTCGTGTATTATTTGTTTTTTTCATATATATTACAAAACTCACAATTCCTACCAGCAAATATACCGGAATAAATGCCGCAAAAACTTTAATGGATTGCATTTTCTGCATCTTATTAAACGTCTCTTCTGTCGAAAATAGTGTCATCAGAACCATCACCGAACAATTGTTATTAATCATATGTGCAAAAGATGCAGGATAAATAGATTTTGTCCGCTCCGTCAGTAAGGTTAAAAACGCATTCATAGCTGTACACATCAGACACATTGCTCCGATTCCGAGCCACGGGTAGAACGGATAATCCACTCCGAAATTATGACCGGCTATCGTAAGAGGTGCGTGCCAAATTCCCCAGAGAATACCTCCGACAAGAATTGCCATCGGCTTACTCATTAACAGCTCAAGTTTCGGGCCGAGATACCCTCTCCACCCCCACTCTTCACCGAACGCCGGAAAGAAAACAATAATCGAAAAAGCAAGCTGCAGTACAAATCCTGCCAGTTTTGTACTCATATCTTCCCCCGGAAACATTTCCGTCAATGGAACATCGCCGAAAAACAATTTCCAAACGAGAAACATCCCAAACACTGCCTCAAGTAATTTTACTCCGACAGATGCCAGATAGTATTTACCGTTCCCACGCAGATTTAAAGCCAGATATGAGTTCTCCATTCCTTCCTTCGTAATCCATCTTGTCAAAAGATTTGCAACCGTCGGTGCAAACATTCCGAAGGCACCGAGAGCATATACTACCGCTGCAACATTTTCTTTCTTTGAAACATAAACCATTTCATCATAATACAAACATAAAACCGGTGTAATAACCGCAAGCGGCAAAAGTGCAAGGAGATAAAAAATCACAATACGCTTTATCGTAAGCTTTTTACTGTCCATAACTTTCTGCCCCCTTCCGATACATTTTCAAAGACACGCGATAAGAAATATAATAAGCAACACCTGCAACATAAGGCAAAAGTGCTAAAATCCATATCACATTTCCGCTCATGAGGAAATTCCAAATTGCGTCTCTTACATTTTCCTGCAAGAAAAAGGAAATATCACCGAATAAGGCATAAATTCCGGCCAGCATAAATAAGATGCCGACGACACTTCCCTCTACATTGATACCGGTTGTCGCCCCGTAACGGACCATGCACGGAATTTCAAATGCCATCACAAGCATACGAAAGGCAAAAGCCACAACGGCAACCATCACTGCACTTATCTCTGCATTCCCGTAAATAGCTACAGAAATGGTATCTGCTATGAAACACAAGAAAAGCAGTGCCAAATGCCATATCAAAACCGCATAATATTTTGCAGCCACCTGCCCTTTCTCAGTCTGGGGAAGCACAAATGCGAAATTACACCAAGGTCTTTTTTCATCCTTTGTAAAAAACTCTGAGCTTATGATACTTCCGAGCACTATGACAAATAAATAAATCATTGAAAGTAACATACACGTACTCTGAGCTTCCGCTTCCGGATCCGCTGTCGTCCCAATTCCCAATGTCAAAAATATCAGTGCAAGAATACTCATGACATATAAATCAATTTTAAACTGGTAAAACTCTTTGTATAAAAGTCCGCGCATTACTTTTCCCTCCTTTTATACAATTTTGCTGTCAAAATAAAACTAATCACAAGAACAACCACAAAAGTAACAGATACCTTCGGCAAATGCTTCGCACACAAATTAACCAAAAACGGCATCACCGGTTCATCTACCGGTATCAGCATATGTTTTTCGACATATGACATCACACCGAACATAGCCGGAATCATAAGAATTACCATAGCAATTCCTGCCCTGTCGGCTGAACCGAGCACCTGTATTAAAATCTGCATAAGCAAACTGAACATTATAAAATAAAAAGTAAGCACAAGCATAAATGCAATGCTATTCCCCGATACAGGTTCTCCTGTGATTAAACTGTTCCCCCACATATATAAAAGGGCTATTCCCATGCAGACACTTACCGCACCGAGTATCACTATGTATCTTGCGAGTGCATACACATATCCGCTGACCGGAGTAGTCAGCCGGAAACTTCTCCACTTCTTATCGCACTCAAACTGCATTGTTTCTACTACCGAAACGCCGACACCGGCACATGCATAAACCGGCATAAAACAAGAAAACATAAACATCATATCATCAAGTATGTCCTGATAACTCTCAGGAACAAGTGCCAGGTTTCCGTATTTGCTGCTCAGGGATACCAAGAGCCCGAAAACCATTAAGAAAAGACCAAGTGCCGCATTGATAAATATAGTTTTTTTCGCCAAAAAGAAGTCCCGGTAAACCAAATATTTCAGAGATCTCATTCTCATTACGACCACTCCTTCTTTTCTTTATTTACATAGAAAAGCATGATTTCTTCCAAATTTGTTTTCTCAATGTTAGCCCAGGCATACTTTCTCTTACATTCCATACGGTCAGAAATCATAACATCCACACAGAAATCGCTCTTTCTTGCGCTCACAACATCTTCTGCATCCATCTTCTGATAATCAGCTTCGCTGCATTTGATAAGCCCATGCGACTCAAGAATGTCATCTTTATATCCTGTCAACAAAAGCTTACCTTTATCAATAAAAGTCACGCAGTCTGCAATCTTATCCAAATCACTTGTGATGTGGGAAGACATCAAAATACTGTTGGTATCATCACTCAAATATTCACGGAAAATATCCAGAATTTCGTTTCGTACTACCGGGTCCAGACCTGTCGTTGCCTCGTCCATAATCAAAAGTTTGGCTCCATGCGAAAGCGCTGTCGCAATCTGCATCTTCATCTTCATACCTTTGGAAAACTTCCCGATTTTCTTATTGCGCGGCAAATTGAACCGGTCAAGATAGCTGTAGAACAGTTCCTCATCCCAATTCTCATATAAGCCTTTAAACATGATGCTGAGCTGTTTTGCCTTAAACGAATCATGAAACGGACACTCATCAAATACCGCCGCAATCTGTTCTTTGGCCGCGGTTTCATCTTTTAAATGATCCATACCGAGCAGACTGATTTGTCCGCCGTCTGTTTTGATAATATTTAAAATCGCTTTAATCGTGGTTGATTTACCGGCTCCGTTCTGGCCGATAAAGCCCATAATACTGCCTTTCGGAACACAAAAACTAATATTGTCAAGTGTAAAACCGTCATATTTTTTCGTAAGGTTCCTAATCTCTATTGCATTTTCATATGTAGCTGTCACGCTTCCATTCTCACTCATCCTGATCTCCTCCATACACAAGTTCGAGTATCTCCTTCATCTCTTCCAGACTGAGACCGCACATCCGCGCTCTCTCGCATGCTTTCGCAAGGATTTCTTCCGTCTGGCGGATAGTTTCTTCCCGAAGAAACTCGGTATTCTGCGGCTTTACATAGCAGCCTTTTCCTGCGATGGTTTCAATAAAACCTTCTTTTTCCAGCTCCTCGTAAGCACGTTTTGTTGTGATGACACTGATTCTCAGCTGTTGTGCAAGCATTCGCATGGAAGGAAGCGCCTCCCCCGCTGCAAGTTCTCCACTCATGATCTGCGCCTTGATCTGAGTTACAATCTGCTGATAAATCGGTTCATCCGATGAATTGCTTAAAATAATTACCATAGTGCACCTCTGTTATATTGTATATATACGATATATACAGTATGGCATGTGTATATACAGTTGTCAATATCTATTTAAAAAAAACAAATCCGCTGCTCTTTTTTTACAAAAGCAACGGATTTGTTCATTTTTATATTTTTTCTATCCATGTATAAAGCTTATCCAGTGCTTGATTTGTTTCTCTTGTTTCCAAAAACATTCCTGCACTGTACGCAGAATGTGTATTTATGTTATCAACCACTTCATATAATTCACATGGCAGACCTTCCTCTTCCGCTTTCTTATATAGTTCTTCCGATTGCGAAAAATCAATCAGGCCATCATGTTTACTATGTATCAAAAGCATCGGAATATGGTTAGCGGCAAACAACGCAACAGGCTCGCCGTCTGTCCGGTCATATCCTTTTGAAAACAGCTGTCCTAAAAGAATTTTAACTGTATTTGATATATTCTTATCAAAAGCATACGGACCTGCAACACCGATAAAGCCAACAATCTTACTAATATCTACATTGCACTTTTCCTGGTATTTCTTTCCGTAGCACAAAATAGACGACAAATGCGCCCCTGCAGAAGGCCCTGTCACAATAACCTTTGAACAATCAATCCCCTGTCCTTTTAAATACTCCATTGCTTTATTATATGCCATGCACACATCTTCAATCTGTATCGGATATTTATTCTTCGGCGACAGACGATATCCAAGTGATACGCAATGATATCCTTCCAGCGCAAAACTTTGTCCGACATATCTGAAATCATCCGGACTTCCTGCATTCCAGCCGCCGCCGTGAATCCAGACAATCACCTTTTCTTTCTCGGTTTTCTGCGGTTTAAAATGAAGAAAGAATTGGTGTTTATCACTTCCGTAATTCACCCTGTCCGGTTCTATGACTTTCTTTACCTTAGCTAATTTATAATATAGCTTCGGATAACTAAACATTTCACGCCAATAATCTTTCATAAATCTTTCTCCATTCTATTTCGTCAGGCAAGCAATAATCTGCTCTTTATACTGCGCATGATTTGGCATTCCGTTTCCCATTCCCGCCATTTTCGGCAAAAGAAGTTTGAACGTGCTTTTATCCTTAAACGCAAGGTTACATTTTACAGAACCGAACATTCCTTTTTTCATCTCACACTTTGCAATATCCTCAAGTTTAAAACAATGTCCGATATCTCTTAAATAAACATACTCATCTATCTCTTCTAATTCATGCGGCTGTTCATCATTTACAAACTCAAACTCATATAGATATTTGCGTTCCAGACAGGTAGCAAACACAAAATGATTTTGCGTGATACCAATATATAAATCATCTGTAGAATACTTACTTTTTGCAACCTGAAGCACCTTCGGTTCTACATCCTCAAGTTTATACACTTTATCTTCGTGCGGAACACTGTTTTGATAATAGCGGAATACATGCAGTTCCTTATTCACACAATGAATACCCGCAAGTAATGTTTCCCCTTCCGGAATGTGCTTTCCCAATCTCTCTTTCATATTGCTTTCACTAAATATTTCTGGCATCTTTTTTCTCCTTTTCTGATTGTTTATTTTTAATTAATCCAATGATAATCACCGCTAATATATACACCGGAAACCAAACAAATCCCCATGTCGTCCACTCCGGCCAAATATCATCCGTAAATCCGACAACAAGAAAAATCCCTAATACTTCCTCTACAAAAATTACTCCTGCAGATACAAGTGCAATAATCAAATATAGCACTTTCCAAAGAAAGTTCTTTCCGGAAAAAGCATTCCAGTCAACCAGCAGACATTTCTTCCAGATGATATAAAAACCTGCCAAAAACAGTGCTGTTCCCAAAACAAACATCAAATAGTTAATCTCATAAACCTTTCCACTGAAAATAATCCCGGAATATGTTTCCCCCGTATCCTTTAAAAAAGAAAACTGTATTACAAGCGAAATCAAGCATAAAACTTCTGCTAAAATCCAGTGTAAAATGGTAAATATTAAATTTAGAAATGGTTTTCTACTCTTATTTCCCATATATCTCCATCACTTCCCAGTCATCTCTGCCTGCGTTGTACTCCTGACTGCAATACGGACAATTACGATGCTTTGTCGCATCAAAACTGCCGCCGCAGCCATGACACGCAACCTTTACAATCGAAAAATCCGGTTCAACTTTCCAAGTCATATTGTGTCGCATCCGCATATACATGGTATCATTTTTCTTTCTGCATTTCCCTCGTCTGAAATATGTATTCTTCATATAAATCTTGAGCGTGACTTCGATATGCTCTCCTACCTGCTCAATTTTTACAACATTCAAACCGCCGCGATAATCCATATCTACAATATCTGCGTAAGCTTCAGTTAACTTGTCCCCTCTATACTGTACAGACTGCGTTGCATCCTTTGCAAAAATAATCATTCGAAGAAGCGACAATGCCTTTCCTTCAAAATAATCATAACTAAAGGATTCGTCGTATTTTCGAAGTTTTGACGTAATTTTTGTTTTTGCACCCATCACTCCGAACGTTACCGGTATGGATTCTGTGATATTAAAAATGATCGGATAAAACCACAATCCCAATAATAACCAAATAATATATGCGGCCGGAAATGTCCCCCAAAATGTATAAATTCTATCTGTGCCTGTACCGCTTGTTATCAAATTAAACGCAGAAAAAAGTGCCAATATAAGAGCACCCAGTGCTAACTTCCAGAACTTATCAAATGTCAATTTTTTATCCGGCATAGTTTCAAGCGTATAAAAATTAGTTACCTTCGGATACATTTCGGAAACCGTAAAATGCGTCCCGCAGTAAGGACATCCCTGTTCTTCCAACGCCTCTATTGTTTCAATATTTCCGCAGTTGTCACAGACATAGGTATCCTTTTTCCAGTCACCTTTATCCACATCCGGCCATTTTACAAGTTGATAAAGCGGAAGTTCCATCTTTTCTTTGTAGATAATCTTTCCGCTCTTTTCATAAGTTATCTTTTTCGTTCCAAGCGAATAATTGAGCCTTTTATTGTATGCATTCATAAGCTGACCGATAGCAAAATCGCCTACTTTATAAACTTTTCCGTCAATCTTATATTCAAAGGTTCTTTTCAGTTCTTTTTCCTTTAATCTCTGCTCTTGCAAATCCAAATATGCACGGATATTCCAATCACCGAGTTTCGGTTCTTCTCCTGTTTTTGACCAGCGTGACAGCTGGCTTGTAAACTTTTCAAATAGTGTTCTTTCGTCCATTTTTGTTTCTATCCTTTATGTATATACATTCTTGTCATTTCCGGTTCATCGTCTCCCTGTACCATACAAAGAAACTCCCAACCATATCTTTCATAAAATGAAGTATGATCCGTCACCAAATATAACGTGTCAATTCCATGTTGTCTCATATCTTCACAAACAAAGTTAAGCATCTCTCCCGCAATTATCTGATTGCGATACGCATCCTCCACATAAACTGCACATACATTCGGAGTCAAATCTTTTCTGTTATGAAAATCATTTTCAATAACTCCGAGACCTCCGACAAAAGAAGATCCATCCATGACAATATACCACTGCGGTACTGCACCTCCTGCAATGCAATCTTCCATGCTCTCAAGATACGCTTCCTTCGGAACACCCCATTTCGAATGAAACCAGTCAGCCGCTGCTTCCTTTAATTCACTATGTTCCTGTATTTTTAATATGTTATATTTCATTTTAAATTCCTCATCATATCCAATGCTTCTTCAAAAGAAACGCACTGTGCATATCTTTTGTTCCACATAAATTCATTATAGTATTTATATGTCTGCTCTGCAGTCATATAATCATTATCAACAGTACTGTTCGTGTACTCCGGAACGATCATATGAAAACCGTGTTCAAATCCGCACTTGATCGTTGCATCGATACAATAATCTGTCTGCAGACCGACTACCATGACATTTTGTTCTTTTTTTTCCTGCAAATACGTCAACAAACCGGTCTCTTTAAACGGACTGTTAACAGTCTTATCATAAATTTTTTCACCCTTTGCAGGTACAAATCCTTCATAAATTTCAAAACCGGCCGTACCTTTTGTCAACTCCTGCGTCGGACCGTCATCGTGTCGGATATAAATTACTTCAACATTGTTTTGTCTGGCCTGGCTGATTAAAGATTTTATCCGTTTTTCAAATTCCTTGAAATTGTAAACTTTATCTGTTGTAATTAACTTTTGTGTGTCAACCACTAAAAGTACCATGTTGTTCTCCTTACAAATCCTTTTTTACAATACGAACATAATATTTGCTCTCATCCTCATGATGAATGTATCCGCCATTCTTTTGCATAACCCTAAGAGACGCCGGATTATCCTTATTTACGCGGAGATAAATTTCCTCCTCCGGAATAATATCTTTCGCTATCTGAAGTGTCAATCGAAGACCTTCTGTCGCATATCCTTTTCCGCGGTATTTCTCTGCAATAAAATATCCGATATGACCGCTTCCTTCCACTAAACTTTCACATAAATAGTGGCGGACATTAAACTGACCGATGATTTTCTCTTCATCCCACAGGAAAAAGATTGTTTGAGGAACATAGCCTTGGGGTAAATTCTCACCTTTTTCCTGTTCAATCATAACTTTAAGCGCTTTTTCCTCAAAATCGACTTCCGGAATATTTATCCATTCATTAATAAATCCGTTTTCATCTTCCGGAACTTCGGATACAAAAGCATATTCTTTTGTTCTATCTTCCATGTTTACTTTCTTTATATGTAACATAAACTTTCCCTTTTAACGTTTCTTAATCGGATGGCGAATAACTGTCTTCCACTTCTCCGGTTCTGCCTTTCGAGGATCAGATAAATAAATCTCATGATGCAGTCTTTGCTCATTTATATCGTTTTCATACCCGTTTTCCTGTAAGTATGCATCCATAAGTGCCACCGTCTGAGGTTCTGTATCATAACTGCCAAGGTGCATAATCTGCACACAAAGACCTTCTTCTATCGTCAAAAATTCTGCCAAAGAACAATCCATCTTTTTCTTCTTTGTCGCATTCTCAACTGCCCAGTCAAAGTCTTCTTTTGTCACAAAGTCCGGTAAACGGATCACAGAAATCCAGTGAAAGGTCGACTTATTAGAATAATCAACACCGGTTACTCCCTCCTGCCACCAGAATCCTTCAAGCGGCGGAACCACATATTCATAAAATCCCTTGATTTTGTAATCCGTCTTATAGCTCATTTTCAGCGTATATGCAACTGCGTATAATACGCCGATTGCCTGCTTATATGCACCGCCTTCTTCATTCGGATCACCGGTTCCGCGAACAGCAATATAGTTAGCCTTCGGTACCTCAACAATAGAAGGTTTGTTTTTCGGCATATAAAATTCTTTGTATTCTTTCTTAAAATCAAACGGCATTATGTTTCCTCCCCGCATACTCTGATATACTCATCCACAAGTTCAAACATCCAATCCCTGACATTTGAAAACGGATAACCGAGTTTTTTTGCCTTTTCCGTATTTATACTGTACTCCACAGTTCCATTATACGGTGCTGCATCACCATCTTCGCTTAAAATCGCTGCCTTCCCTGTCTTTTTTCCCACATAATCAAGTATTTCCCGGATGGAAACAGTTCCGTCTGAACACCCGTTGACAGCACCGGTCACATCCTTTTCAACTAAATAAGCAAGAAATTCTCCTGCCTCATCGGAACGGATAAAACTCATCTGTGCATCCAAATTGTCTATGTAGATGGGAATTCCTTTTACAGCATGTTCCACATAAAACAAAAGACGCTTTGTATAATCATCTTTGCCGACCACAAACGGATATCTGACTGCAAGCCACTTTTTATCGCTGTATTTTTGCCAAAGTGCATACTCCGCCTGACGTTTTACCTGCGCATAAGAATCGTCCGGGCGATTACACCATTTAAGAGATCCTGCATTTCCGTCAAACTCATCTTCTTTTACATCCATATGGTCTAAAGTATAAACTGCTGTACTTGACATATAAATCAGCCTGTCACAGGAAACTGCATCCATCAAATAATTGATATCATTTGAACAGTAAGCAATTTTATCAATCGCGACATCAAAATGCTTTCCGCTCAGTGCTGCTTTCATACTTTCCGGATCTGAGTGATCGAGTATGATACGGCTGACTTTATCACCAAACGGATCCTTTACCCGTCCTCTGGTCGCAATCGTGACGTCATGTCCTTTTTCGAGCAGCGCCCAAACCATATGTATTCCGAAAAACTTTGTTCCTCCGATGACAAGAATTTTCATTTGCTTCTCCTAAACTGACAATGTTTTATATTGCTTTTGCATCTTTTCTTTTAAAAATGCTGTAAATGCAGCAAGTTCCTCCTGCTTTATATCCTTTTTACGGATTAAAGACGCCTGATTCGAAGAAGTATATACTGCAAAAAACTCTTTTGTCTCCATAATTTGATAAATCTGGTCATAACGTAACTGCCCGGATGACTTTGTCACCGGCATTTCCATCAAAATATGGTCATCATAAAAACGCAGATGGCTCTCTGCACCAAAACCGACCGCTTTATCTGTTTTTGCTCGCTGTTTATTGAGTTTATTGATTTTAAAACACTGAATACCGACTATCATAAGAAAATAGCACACTGCAATCAACGCCACCATTCCCACCGTTACATAATCCAAAATCCAGCTGACCGTAAGCCCCGCAAGCACACTCATTACCGCTGTTATAATCAGTCCTGTTTTCCTCATAACAAACGTCGTAATATACATAAATTTCTTATGGTCTTCCTGTTCCATCTTCGTTACGATATAAAACTTTTCCTGCTCCATGATACTACGACTCCTTTACTCTCTTTCCGCACATATGCTCCGGTGTCAGCTTTAAAAGAAGTGTCGCTTTCGCATAAAGCTCGATTTCATTCTGAATATACGCCTCATCCTTCGTAAATTTCCTGCTGAGCTTTGCAGCTATATCCATGATACTTTCTAAATCATCCATTACCTCAAGCTTACCGAACACAATCACACTGTTTACCTGCAAGGCCCAGTCTCCTTCTTCGCGCAGACCTTTATCATACACGCAAAACGAAACTTTATCATGCTTTTGAATTGCCTCCAGTCTGTGTCCTGCTTTTCCGCAGTGAAAATATATACAGCCATCCTCTTCATTATAAAAATGGTTCATTGGCATTCCGTACGGATAATCATCATCACCGAGTACTGATAAAACACCGCGTGTCTCCTCTTTTAGAAGTCTCACGCATTCCGCCTCGGAAATTGCTTTATTTTTTCTTGTTAGTTCTCTGAACATGATCTTTACCTCATTTCACAATAGCATTTATTAACTACAAACGCACCAAATACATATCCGCCCATTTTTCTTCCGCGATAAAACTGCGGTAAGCTACGCCCCCTGCGTTTACAATCGTCTTTACCGACGGCTCATTATCACGATGCACTGCCATATGAAGTTCTTTCATTCCTGCCAGTCGTGCAATTTCTCTTACCTGACGGAACATCTCTGTCGCATATCCTTTTCTTCGCTCCGAAGGCTTCACACTGTATCCGACATTACCGAAGTCCTGTAAAAAGTCATTTAATGTGTGTCGCAGATCAATGATACCGACAATGTGATTATGTTCATCTACTGCAAAAAACGTATCCGTCACCACCCACGCAGGATTTACGGTTTCCGGCGAAGTATTTGCCGCGACACTCTGCACCCACTGTGCGTAGTCTTCTGTCTGATCCAAAAGTTCGCCTCCCCTAATCACATGCTCGCCTGCATCAAAATGTGACTGGCGGTAAGCCAATGCTTCTTCTTCCATCTCTAATGACGGTCTGACTAATTTAATCATAAAAACTCCTCATTACTTGCCTATTTCTTCAAATAATACTTCCATTACCTCATTTGCATCACATGAAATATCAGGCTCCACCAAATCATCCGGATTATCTTTGTCTGCACGGCGAAATACTTTCGTTGAAGTCTGCAAAAATAATTTAGAATTCGGTAATGTAAACATTGTCACATCACCGTAACCATTCGGATCATTTCCCGGGGCTTCCCCTATCAAAGTACCGAGATTGTTATCAACTATCCACTGCGCGAACAACATCGCCGAACTAAATGACGCCGAAGATGTCAAAACATATACCAAGTCGGAGGCCAAGCGGT
>JAZQDJ010000040.1:0-16497 GCA_045546735.1 Lachnospiraceae bacterium
CGAATGTTGGATATACCCTCAGCGATAAGAGTTCGAAAGCGGTTTATAAAGTTTCAAAGCAGGGAAAAGAAGTTACCTATGTGAAACCGGACAAGAAGACTTACACTTCGGTAACGATTCCGGCAACTGTTACCTACGAAGGTGTGAAGTACAAAGTTACGGCCGTTGCAAACAATGCGTGCAAGAATAGCAGTAAGCTGAAAACTGTTAAGATTGGTTCGAATGTCAAAACCATCGGCAAGAATGCATTCTACGGATGCAAGAAGCTGACGAAAGTGACAATCGGTTCCAAAGTTACAAGTATCGGTAACAGTGCATTCCAGAACTGTACGGCGCTTAAGTCGATTACCATTCCGAAGAATGTAAGCAAGATTGGAAGCAAAGCGTTCTATGGATGTAAAAAGCTGACAAAGATGACCATCAAGACGACGAAACTGACAGAGAAGAAAGTCGGAAAAAATGCATTTAAGAACATGGGCAAGAGCAACTACAAGAAGACAACCGTCAAGGTTCCGAAGAAGAAACTCAAAGCCTACAAGAAGATGCTTGTAAAACGTGGTCTGAGCAAGAAGGCAAAAGTGAAAAAATAACCCTATAAAAAGGGAGGAGGCGAGGTAAACTATTTACCTCGCCTTTATTATGAAAAAGTTTTATAAAAATTCCAACACTTGTTTGAAAGCTTTGTTATTTTATAGTCTTATTATATGTGACGGAAATGAATAAACAATGTTATGTAAATTAAAATTCGTTGAATAAAATATGAACAAATTGTAAACATGCATATAAACGCATACAAAAAAGAGGGCTTTGTAAATAAAAACCCTCTTTTGTATAGTTGACATAATATAGTTACATTTTGTCCGGTTCCGGATATTCTACACCGAAACATTCTACGGTCATGGACTGGATTCGCTGTGTAGTCATCGGTCTGTCCATGTAGTCAGTCGGTGATTCTGCGATTTTATTTACCACATCCATACCTTCTGTCACTTTTCCGAAAGCTGCGTATGAGCCGTCAAGATGAGGAGAAGTTTTGTGCATGATGAAGAACTGGCTTCCTGCTGAATCCGGATGCATTGCTCTTGCCATGGAAAGTACACCTTCTGTGTGTTTTAAATTGTTTTCGAAACCGTTGGAAGAAAACTCGCCCTTGATATTGTATCCCGGTCCGCCTGTACCTGTTCCGCTCGGGCATCCTCCCTGAATCATAAAGCCGCGGATGACGCGGTGGAAAATAAGTCCGTTATAGTAGCCTTTATGAATGAGACTGATAAAGTTGTTTACGGAAACCGGCGCGATTTCAGGGTAAAGTTCTGCTTTCATTACGTCGCCGTTTTCCATAGTAATTGTTACAATTGGATTTTGTGCCATGTATACTGCCTCCTAAATATTTTCTTTTTACTAGAAATAGTTTAAAATAAAAAGCAGAATGCGTAAAGGAAAAAATAGAAAAATGCAAAGACAATACAAAGATTTACTCATCACGGATGAGATGGATATCGCCAGGGCGGCGCGGGCAGAGGGCAAATATGTTGTTTTAAGTTATCCGGTGCATGGCATGACAGAGCAGGATAGTCTTTCGGATTATCCGTATGCGGTTGAGACAGGAAGTGAGCCGGAGGTAACTTATTTGGAACACATCCTTTGTCGTTTTCAGGGGAAACCCTGTCATATTTTAGATACAGAGCGGTGTCGCATACGGGAGATTACACCGGGCGATGTGGACCGCCTGTATGAAATTTATGCGGATCCGCAGATTACGGAGTTTATGGAAAATCTTTATGAAAAACGTGAAGATGAAATTGAATATACAAAAGAGTATATTCGGTGCCACTATGGATTTTATGATTTCGGAATGTGGATTGTGGAAGAAAAAGATACCGGAAAAATTATCGGACGCGCCGGTTTTGATATGCGACAGGGATACAATGATCCGGAACTTGGGTTTATGATTTGCCGGGAATATCAGAGAAAGGGTTATGCAACAGAGGTTTGCAGGGCACTTTTATCCTATGGAAAGCAGCAACTCGGATTTGAAAAAGCAGGTTCTTTTACCGTTCCGGAAAATGTAGCTTCGGTCCGGCTGCTTACAAAACTTGGGTTTTTATATCAAAGCAGAGAGGAAATAAATACTGTCAAAGGTGATAAAGAGTATTTGGCATATTATTCGATATTACTATAGTTTTTTCGTATATGTCCGTCAGAAATTACAGTTTTTGCAGGAAAAATTTGTACAATCTGGCGGGAATAAGAGAGTGCTTATTGTTTTAACAAGTGTTATAATATATCTATTAGAGTGGATTTTACACTAATTCTAACATCAAGGAGGACGCGCAAATGTCTAAAATGGTCTATTTATTTGAAGAAGGCGACGCTTCCATGCGTAATCTTCTCGGCGGAAAAGGTGCCAACCTTGCAGAAATGACAAAACTTGGCCTTCCGATTCCACAAGGTTTTACAGTGACAACAGAAGCCTGTACAGATTATTACAAAAATAATCGTTCTATCTCAGAAGACATCCAGAAGCAGATTTTTGAAGCTCTCGGAAAACTTGAGGAGATGCAGGGTAAAAAATTCGGTGATACAGAAAGTCCGCTTCTTGTATCGGTTCGTTCCGGTGCCAGAGCATCTATGCCGGGTATGATGGATACCATCCTCAATCTCGGATTAAACGATATTGCAGTAGAAGGATTTGCAGCAAAGACAGGTAATCCTCGTTTTGCATACGATTCTTACCGTCGTTTTATCCAGATGTTCTCTGACGTAGTTATGGAAGTTCCGAAGTCTCATTTCGAGAGAGTTCTTGATGAAATCAAGGATGCTAAGGGCGTAAAATTCGATATGGATCTTACAGCGGATGATTTAAAAGAAGTTATCGCAAAATTCAAAGCTATCTACAAAGATAAAATGGGTGAAGATTTCCCGCAGGATCCTAAGACTCAGCTTATGGAAGCGGTAAAAGCCGTATTCCGTTCTTGGGACAATGAGAGAGCTATCGTTTACAGACGTATGAATGACATCCCAGGTGACTGGGGAACAGCTGTTAACGTTCAGGCGATGGTATTCGGTAACATGGGTGAGACATCCGGTACGGGTGTTGCCTTCACAAGAAACCCATCGACAGGTGAAAAGGGTATCTACGGTGAGTACCTTATTAACGCACAGGGCGAGGACGTAGTAGCAGGTATCCGTACACCGCAGCCTATCACAAAACTTCAGGAAGATATGCCTGCTGCATATCAGCAGTTCATGGATATTGCTATGAAACTTGAAGAGCATTACCGTGATATGCAGGATATGGAGTTTACAATTGAAGACGGAAAACTTTTCTTCCTTCAGACACGTAACGGTAAGAGAACTGCACAGGCAGCTCTTCAGATTGCCTGTGATCTCGTAGACGAAGGAAAGATTACTCCGGAAGAAGCAGTTATGAGAATTGAAGCAAAATCTCTTGATCAGCTCCTTCACCCTACATTTGATGCCCAGGCTTTAAAAGCAGGAAAAGTAATCGGACAGGCTCTTCCGGCTTCACCGGGAGCTGCTGCAGGTAAAGTTTACTTTACAGCAGAAGAAGCAAAAGCCGCACATGAAGAAAAAGGCGAAAGAGTTATCCTTGTTCGTCTTGAGACTTCACCGGAAGATATCGAAGGTATGCACGCTGCAGAAGGTATCCTTACAGTCCGCGGCGGTATGACATCTCACGCAGCCGTTGTTGCCAGAGGTATGGGAACAGCTTGTGTATCCGGATGTGGTGAAATTGCAATTAATGAAGAAGACAAAGTATTCGAACTCGCAGGCGAAGTAATCCGCGAGGGAGATTACATTTCCTTAGATGGTTCTACAGGTAAGATTTACCTCGGCGACATCAAGACAGTAGAAGCAAGTGTAACAGGAAACTTCGGACGTATCATGGAGTGGGCTGACAAGTACCGTGTACTTCAGGTTCGCACCAATGCCGACACACCGGCAGATGCAGCAAATGCTATTAAATACGGTGCAGAAGGTATCGGTCTTTGCCGTACAGAGCATATGTTCTTCGAAGCTGACCGTATTCCGAAAATCCGTCAGATGATTCTTGCAAGAACACTTGAGCAGAGAGAAAAAGCATTAAATGCACTCATTCCTTTCCAGAAAGGTGACTTTAAAGCGTTATACGAAGTTATGGAAGGAAAACCGGTTACAATCCGTTTCTTAGATCCGCCACTTCATGAGTTCGTTCCTACAGATGAAGGTGACATTGACGACCTTGCAGTAGAGATGCTTATGACAGCGGAGGAAGTTCAGGAGGTTTGCGATTCCCTCCACGAGTTCAATCCGATGATGGGACACAGAGGATGTCGTCTTGCAGTGACATATCCTGAAATTGCCCGCATGCAGACAAGAGCCGTGATGGAAGCTGCTATTGAAGTAAAAGCAGAAAAAGGCTTCGATATCGTTCCTGAAATCATGATTCCTCTCGTAGGCGAAAAGAAAGAGCTTAAGTTTGTAAAAGATGTAGTTGTTGCAGAAGCTGAAGCAGTAAAAGCGGAAAAGAATTCCGACATTGAGTACAAGATCGGTACTATGATTGAGATTCCTAGAGCAGCACTTCTTGCTGACCAGATTGCAGAGGAAGCAGAATTCTTCTCCTTCGGAACAAACGACCTGACACAGATGACATTCGGTTTCTCCCGTGATGATGCAGGTAAGTTCCTCGGCGATTACTACAAGAATAAAATTTACGAGTCAGATCCGTTTGCAAGACTTGACCAGAGCGGTGTAGGCCAGCTCGTTCAGATGGCAGCAGACAAGGGGCGTCAGACACGTCCTGAAATTAAACTCGGTATCTGTGGAGAGCACGGCGGAGATCCTTCTTCCGTAGAGTTCTGCCACAAAGTAGGTCTTACTTATGTTTCCTGCTCACCTTACCGTGTTCCGATTGCACGCCTTGCAGCAGCACAGGCTGCTATCGCAGACAAATAATTTCTGAATTGAATCTTTATCCCCCGCGGCTGGGTGCTGCGGGGGAAATTTCTTACACATTTCAAAATATTTTTCCAAATGAGTTAAGTTTGACAATAATTATTCTTTTACGCCGGTAGGATTTAAACCAGTTTTCTATGTTGAGCGCGATTATCTTGCATTATTATAGAAAAAAGAGGCCTGTTGAAGAAGTTTCTCTATAAACAGTGGCGCAAAATGTGCCAAAATAGATAAAAAAGACAAAAGTGATTTACATAACGCTAAAAATATGAGCAGAGAGGAGCGGTTTTCTATGTTGAGCGGTTGAATTAAGAGATTTATAGAAAAGGGAGAAGGAATTAGTTAATTTTTCTATAAAATGAAGAAAGAGCAGCGATTATAATAGAAATGGAGGATGAAATATACGAAAAAGAATATGAGAAAAGAAATCAAAAAGAAAGAAGAAGTGTTGCAAAGCATTAATATACAGCTCAGGAAATGACCGGAAGGTAGTTTGACTTGCCAGGTAAAAGGTGAAAAAGTTTATTATTATCATCAAATGTCTGGAAAAACAACTTATATAAAAAAGAAAGATATAAAATTTGCGAAACAATTGGCACAAAAAGAATATTGGCAAAAGGCAAAACAAGTATTGCAAATGCAACTGGACACATTAAAACAATTCGATGAAACTTACGACGAAACAGCTCTGGAACAAATCTATGAAAAACTTCCAAATGAAAGAAAACAACTTGTAATACCTGTGACTTGCAGTGCGAAACAAAAATTGAAAGAGTGGTATGAAGAAACCTATGAGCCATATGACGGTTTTTCCGAATACAAAATCTATGAAACAAACAGGGGAGAGATGGTGCGTTCTAAATCAGAGGTTATCATTGCGAATCAACTTTATCAGCGTAGAAAAGATCTCGATTACAAATATGAGCGTCCACTGGGATTGCAGGATAAAAGCGGCAGAGAAATTATTATTCATCCGGATTTTACAATCATAAATAAGCATACAGGAAAAATCTATTACTATGAACATGTAGGGAAATTGGATGAAGTAAGATATGCAATGGATTTTGCAAGGAAAATGGAATTGTATACGATAAACGACATTATGCAGGGAAGAGAGTTGCTTCTTACCTACGAAGCTGCAGGCGCACCGCTGAATGTCAGCTGCGTCCGGAAAATCATGGAAATGTGCTTGGAGTAATGTTTGCCGAATAGGACGCAGTGTGGTAATATTTTATATAGAAAAACTCAAAGGGGACAAGTTATGATAAATCCTGCAACAGCAATGAAACTTATGGCGGCAAAGAATGCCTTTACAAATAATCATCCGAAATTTGTATCTTTTCTTTCGGCGATGTTCGGAACCGGAATCCCGGCGGATACCATTATCGAGATTACGGTAACAAAACCGGGACAGGCGCCGGTTACATCAAATATTAAAGTGAAACAAGATGACTTAGAGTTGATGGAAACATTGAAAGAAATGGTAGGAGCCAGGTAAATGAAAAACGAGGGATTACAGTGTACATACCGTTCTGCAGTAAATATCCTGCCGTTGGTAACGGCACTCGCATTTTTGGCAGCAACGCTGTATGCAACAGTACGGTTAAAAGATATCCGACTTGCGATAGTGGCAGTGATTGCATTTTTGTGTACAATGTATTTGGGATTAAGAATCCTAAATGAGAGAATTGTCTTGACAGAAGAGAAACTGATCATTTACAGTCTTTGGAATAAAAAGACAGAATATGATATGAAGGACATAACAAAGATAGCAGTGGCTAACCGGTCACGCACAAAGTACATAAAAGTCTATTTTGGAGATAAGAAAGTGCTTGTCCGAAAAGACATAAAAGATTATGATTTGCTTTTAAAAACAATTTGTGAACGCTTACATATTACAGGCTATACCCGCGGCGGTATATCGGAATTTAAAATGAGGTAGGAATATGGCAACTTCAAAGGATCAAAGAATTAAAAAGTTAAAAGGGAAAAGAATATGGCCGTCGATTTTCGGAATGCTCTTTATGGTGTTCATTTCCGTGATTTTAATTATAATTATCTTTGCTTTTTCTGTTTCGGATATCGTACAAAGAAAAGTTGCAAATGCAGAAATTCTATCTACGGAGGTAGCCTGCCTGTTTGAGGGGTACGGAGTGGAAGAAGAAACGGATGTTGCAATCCAAGAAAGGGTGTCAACTTATATCGATGCTTTGATAGAAGTGGAAGATGTTTATGTGACAGATGAGCAGGGTGATTTTGTTTGGTCCTGTTACGGATATGAACCGGATGTGGATAAGATAGTGGGTTTTGAACTTGATACAGGTTATCATAAGATACAGCACAATGTAATTATTGAAGAGGACGAGTTCGGAATTATTACGGTAGACGAACAGGGGATAACGATTACTTCTGATTTCTATAATAATATGAACTTTGGCGATTTGGTTGAGAAAGTGAATGAATCCGGCGAGTCGCCTGTATATGTGAATATTATGAATTTTTCGCTTTGGTATGTGCTTAATGTAGAAGGATATAATATTTTCATATTGAATAGGCTTCCTGTTTATATCAGTGATTTGGTAGGTATTATTGCAATGGCGATGCTTTTGGCAGTTCTCATTGCAGTGTTTGCACTATATTATATATTCTCATTTATCGGTGTTGTACTCAGTGAGCGCAGAACAACCAAAATTATTTATACAGATATGATTACCGGTGGTCATAACTGGTTTTACTTTATCAAAAAGGGAACAACTACATTAAAGAGAAACCGTGGGAAAAAGAAATATGCCATGGTACATATGCGTATGTATAAGTACCGCAGTTTTTGTACATGTTTCGGAGTGAGAAAAGGTGAAGAACTGCTGGAGAAATTTTATAATGTACTGCGCAAAAAGCTTCGTTCCAAAGAATTGATTTCCTATCATGAAAATGCGGAATTCGGTCTTTTGTTGGAATATTCTTCGCAAGGCGAATTGGTGACACGTCTTGATGCGTTGGAGGCAGCAATTAAAGAATCTATGCCGGGTATCAAAATGTATTTTGGTTTCGGTGTTTGTCTGGTGGAACCGAAGGAACAAGATATTGAGAAGTTATATAACAATGCATTTACAGCATGCGAACTACTTGGGGAAGATACAGAACGCAAGGTGGCATTTTTTAATGAGGAGATGAACCGTCAACGTCTTTGGGAGCGCAAGGTGGAAGATGATATGGAAAGAGCGCTTGCAGCCCGTGAGTTTAAGGTTTATCTTCAGCCGAAAATCAGCGCAGCGGATGAGGAATTGGCAGGAGCGGAGGCTCTTGTCCGTTGGATTCATCCGAAGGAAGGGTTTATTCCGCCGAACAAGTTTATTCCGATTTTTGAAAAGAACGGTTTTATTTTAAAATTGGATGACTATATGCTTGAGGAAGTAGCAAGGCAACAGGCGGAATGGATTGCGCAGGGACGAGAGATTGTTCCGATTTCGGTGAACGTTTCCAGAGCGCATTTTACGCGTGAAGATTTGGCAGAACATATATGTGAAATCGTAGATAAATATAAAGTGCCGCACAATGTGATTGAACTGGAACTTACGGAGAGTGCATTCTTCGATGATAAAAAAGTACTTTTAAAAACAGTGAAAAAACTTCGAGACAGTGGTTTCCCGGTTTCGATGGATGACTTCGGAGCAGGATACTCCTCGCTCAATTCTTTGAAAGAGCTTACGATTGATGTGTTGAAAATCGATGCGGATTTCTTTAGAAATGTGGAAGAAGTGGAACGCGGAATGCTTATTGTTTCCGAAGTGATTGATTTGGCGAAGAAACTTGATATGAAAATTGTGGCAGAGGGAATTGAGAGCAGAGATCAGGTGGATTTCCTTGTGCAGCAGGAGTGTGATCTTATTCAGGGATATTTCTTTGCAAAACCGATGCCGGTGGAAGAGTTTGTGGAAAAGTATAAGGGATAAAAAGGTGCCGGAGTTCATTTTTCTACATAGTGATGTGATTATGCAATATGTACAAATGAAAGGCAAGATGTTGTATTTTACAAATTCCGAAGAAAACTATATAATAAATATATAGTTGTGTACTTTAAATGATTCGATGCAGAAAGGGGGATTCCCATGAACAGTGTAGGTAATGTTTCGTTAGCCAATGCTTACGCAAATTTAAGCAGCGGAAGTCAAATTAATAAAGCGGCAGACAATGCTTCGGGACTGGCAATCAGTGAGAAAATAAATGCGCAGTCGACGGGGTTTGAAGTCGGAGCCAAGAATGCGCAGGACGGTATCAGCATGATGAATATTTCCGACGGAGCACTTGCGGGAATTCAGGACTCGCTGCAGAGAATTCGTGAGTTGGGATTAAAAGCTTCGAACGGTCTTTATACAGCGGATGATAAAGCGTATATTCAAAAAGAAATCGACGGCTTGAAAAAGTCAATTCAGGAGACGGCAAAGGGAACGACGTTCAACGAGATGACACTCTTGGATGGCAGCAGAGCGGATGTGGATTTGGCAACGAATCCGTCGGGCGGAGGTCTTTCTATTCAGATGGTTAATTCCACCCTTGAGTCGCTTGGTATTGCAGATTTTGATGTAACCGGCAAATTCAATTTGGAAGATATTGATAAAGCCATGGATAAAATCAGTGCAGCGCGCAGCACGCTCGGTGCACAAACAAATACTTTGCAGCATACGATTGATTATAACAATTATGCACATTATAATTTGACAGCAGCAAACAGCCGGATCCGCGATACGGATTTTGCAGATGAGATTATTAAGAAAAATCGTGAGGAGATGCTTGAAAAATATCGGATTTTCGGTATTCAGGCAAAGAAAGATGCAGATGCAGGTATTTTAAGATTGTTTTAGCAAATAAAGTAAGGGCACGGACCGAGAGGTTCGTGCTCTTTTTTCTTGTGAGAAGATGCCTAAAGTGCTAAAATATTTCCATGAAGGAAAAGGGGGCGCACCTTATGAAAAAAAATCTGTTTTTACTGTTAACCATAATACTATTTATTGTCAGTCCGCAGGCAGTTTCGGCAGTAGAACCGGGGACGGGACTGATGGAGCCGCAAGTGTATGATCTTCCGGAATCGGAGATGTCGAATGTGGCTGAGCGCGTGACTGCAGTGCAGTCCGGACAGACGACGGAAAGTGAATGGGATAAATATACGAATTATTATTACTATAATCAGTTGGATGATTCGAGGAAAGCGGCGTGGGACAGTCTTCGCGCCATATGTGAAACATATGCTTCGGGGGCAAAGGATGTACCGTATTATTATACGAATCAGAGCACGGGAGATGTTATGGGGTATATTGAAATGGTAACACTCTCAGAGCCTTTGACAGAAGATGAATTAAGAGAATTCTGGTGTATGTTTATATACTCGAATCCACAGTACTATTTTCTGAGTAATTCTTACTTGCGTTCCGGAGCATCCGGTGATACATACAGCAAACTTGCGCTTGTTGTTTATGAGGCATTTTGGGACGGTGATGATCGTGCGACATCGACAGCGGCAGTAAAAAGCCGGCTTGCGACGTGGCAGGCAGAGATTGACGCATGTGCAACGGACGAAACTAAAATACAAATGATACAGGATATCATTTGTGCAAAAGTAACGTATTATCATGAGGCAGCAGCCGGCGGTGTGGATGAGGATGAATCTTTTTCGCAGAGCCCGTACAGTGTTATCTGCCTTGATAAGACCGTGTGTGCAGGTTATGCGGATACATTTTCTATGCTTTGTAATGCTTCGGGAATCGATGCAGTTTCCGTGACGAGTGAAGGGCATCAATGGAACAAAGTGCGCGTGAATGACTCCTGGTACAATTTTGATGTAACGTGGGATGATACCAATACAGATGCTGCAGGACGTCCTGTATACATGTATTATGGCCGGAGCGATGCGATGTATGATGTCGATTTGGGATATAACGACGAAGCGGCAATTTCCTATCATCAGGAAGAGGCATATTGGGAACCGTATCTTCCAATCTGCAGTCTCGATGCTACGCCGAATGCTTCTTATTCGGTTCCGGGAACTTTTGCAACGGGTGTAGAAACGGTCCGAACACCGGAAATCGGCGTCTCGTATGAAGGAGAGGGGATTACAGTTTCTTTGTCGACGGCCACAGCCGGAGCGAAGATATACTATACGGTCGACGGAACAAATCCTTCAGTTGCAGATACAAAGACTTTGATTTACGGAAGCAGTTTTGAAGTGGAGCCGGACACGCAGGTGAAAGCAATTGCCGTGCTCGATACTTATACGGACAGTGAAATGGCATCGAAATTAGTACAGATGGAATCGTATCCGATTACCTATGTTCTTGATGGCGGTGTAAATCATGTGGATAATCCGGCGACTTATAATATAAAAAGTGCGTTTACTTTGCAGGCACCGTCGAAAGTCGGATATAAATTCGTCGGATGGTTTTCGGATGAAGAATGCTTACAGCAGGTAACCGGTATTGCGGTCGGAAGCACGGGAGAGCGTGCGTTCTATGCTAGTTGGAGTCCGATTGCATATAGTATTGCATATGACGGAAACGGTGCAACCGACGGAACTGTGTCTGCACTAACAGGTTGTGAGTATGACACTGCTTATACGTTAGCAGAGAATAACTATGTGAAAACAGGTTATACATTTGCGGGATGGAACACAAAAGCGGATGGCAGCGGAAAGACATATGCGGATAAAGCATCTGTCAGCAATTTGTCAGTAGTTGACGGGGAAGAGATAACTTTGTATGCACAGTGGACTCCGATTAGCTACCGTATTACATATAACGGAAACGGTGCCACGGGCGGAAGTATGTCCGGACAGAGCGGCTGTAAATATGATGCGTCTTATGCGTTAGCAGAGAATAACTATGCAAAAACCGGATATAGATTTACAGGCTGGAATACGGAAACGGACGGAACGGGATCTTTATATAAAGATAAAGCATCGGTAAAAAATCTTTCTGCAACACAAGGCGCAGAGATAGTTTTATATGCACAGTGGACTCCGATTACTTACAGCATTGTGTTTGAAGGTAATGATGCAACAAGCGGAAGCATGTCTGCACAGAACTGTAACTATGATATAAGTTATGCGCTGAAATCAAACGGCTTTAAGAAAACAGGTTATCTGTTTACGGGTTGGAATACACGTGCGGACGGAAAAGGAACTTCATATGAAGATAAAGTTACGGTTAAAAACCTGGCAGATACAGATGGGGCAACGATTACTGTCTATGCGCAGTGGGTTCCGGTCAAATATATAATTGTATTTGACGGAAACGGAGCAACAGGCGGAGAAATGGCATCGCTTTCTCCTTGTGAGTATGCAACCTCTTATTTGCTGACAGAAAATATGTACGAGAAAGCAGGTTACATTTTTGCCGGATGGAATACAAAGGTTGATGGTAGCGGAGTGTCGTATGCAGATGGTGCAACAGTGAAAAATTTGTCTGCAACAGACGAAGCAGAGGCTGTGTTATATGCGCAGTGGATACCGATTACATACAATATTGTATTTGACGGAAACGGAGCGGAAAGCGGAGAAGTTTCCGATATGACAGCATGTGCATATGACAAAGGCTATGCGCTGACAGCGAATACTTATGAGAAACAGTGGTATGCATTTATCGGATGGAATACCATGGCGGACGGAACCGGAGTTTGGTACAAAGACGGAGAAATTGTTAAGAACCTGACAGAAGAGAATGATGTAACTGTTACGTTATATGCACAGTGGTTGATGACAACATATCATATTGTATTTGACGGAAACGGTGCGACAGCAGGTTCTATGGATGGAGTTTCCGATTGTAAATATGATATGACATATGTGCTATCGGAAAACAATTTTGCAAAAACGGGATATAAATTTGCCGGATGGAATACAAAGAAGGACGGAGGCGGAACTTCGTATGCGGATGAGGCGCAGGTGCTGAATTTAACGAACGAAGATGATGCAACTGTAACTTTGTATGCACAGTGGACTCCGATTACATATAAAATTCTTTATAACGGAAACGGTGCAACAAGCGGAACTATGACGGCGCAAAACTGCAAATATGATGTTGCATACAAGTTGTCTGCGGCTAATTATAAGAAAACAGGGTATACTTTCAAAGGATGGAATACAAAAGCAGATGGCAGCGGAAAGATATATGCGGATAGAGCAAGTGTAAAAAATCTTACGGCGGCGGACGGCGTTGCGATTACATTATATGCACAGTGGAGTGCAAATACCTATACAATTAAGTATAGCGGAAACAGTGCGACAAGTGGCAAAATGTCAGCGCAAACGCTTCGTTTGTATGGAAAATCATATGTACTTGCGGCAAACAAATTCAAGAGAACAGGTTACAAGTTTACAGGATGGAATACAAAGAAAAACGGAAAAGGAACGTCGTATAAAAATAAGGCAAGTGTGAAAAATCTGTCGTCTGTAAATGGTGCGGTTATTACTTTGTATGCACAGTGGAAGGCTAATACATACAACGTGAAATTTAATGGAAACGGTGCGACAAGCGGTTCTGTAAAGACTCTTAAAAAATGCAGTTATGGTAAGAAATATAAATTAACTGCGAATAAGTTTAAAAAGAAAGGGTATAAGTTTGTCGGTTGGAATACAAAGAAAAACGGCAAAGGTAAAATGTACAAAAATAAAGCAAAAATTAAAAACCTGACACCGAAAAACGGAAAGACGATTACTTTGTATGCACAGTGGAAGAAGATAAAGTAAAAATTTCACAGTTGAAGAATTTTCTGCTATGCATTAAACTGTACAAGGGTATACTGTGAATAATAAACCTTGGGAGAAAAATATGTTAGAACTTAAAAATATCAGCTATGAAGTTGAAGGCAATAAAGAAATATTAAAAGATATCAGTGTAACGATTGACGAACATTTTGTGGCAATTACCGGGCCGAACGGCGGTGGTAAGTCTACACTCGTTAAAATTATCGCGGGAATTGTGACACCGACAAGCGGGCAGATTCTTTTGGACGGCGAGGACATTACACAGCTTAATATAACAGAGCGTGCAAAGAAAGGCATCAGTTTTGCATTTCAGCAGCCGGTGCATTTCAAAGGTCTGACGGTAAAAGATTTGATTACAATTGCTGCCGGAAAACCGATGAGCGTGACAGAAATTTGTGAAATTCTGTCGGAGGTGGGCCTTTGTGCGCGTGAGTATGTCAACAGGGAAATTAATGGAAGTCTCTCCGGAGGAGAACTGAAACGTATCGAGATTGCAATGATTAAGGCGCGCGGGACAAAGCTTTCTATCTTTGATGAGCCGGAGGCGGGAATTGACCTTTGGAGTTTTAACAGTCTGATTAAAGTGTTTGAGAAAATGCGTGATGAAATTAACGGAACAATTTTGATTATTTCGCATCAGGAACGTATTTTAAATATTGCAGACAAGATTATTGTGATTGCTGACGGCAGACTTGAGAGTGAAGGAAGAAAAGAAGAAGTTCTTCCGAGTCTTCTCCATACAGCAAAAGCATGTAAGACTCTTGTGGACAAAAATGAAAGGTAGGAATGCAGATGGACATCATACA
The DNA here is from genome assembly GCA_045546735.1 of Lachnospiraceae bacterium. Taxonomy (GTDB): domain Bacteria; phylum Bacillota; class Clostridia; order Lachnospirales; family Lachnospiraceae; genus SVFI01. Next base: position 14,524 of record JAZQDJ010000040.1, read on the forward strand.
GAAGAATTTACTTGCACAAGTTGCAGACCTTCATGAAGTTCCGGAAGGAGCCTATAACATTCGTGCAAACGGAGCCGGTGTTTCCAGAAACACAACGGCTAATATAGACATTGTGACAAAAACAGATAAAGACGGTATTGATATTATTATTAAGCCGGGAACAAAAAATGAGAGCGTACACATTCCGGTAGTGCTCAGCGAGAGCGGAATTCAAGAGAGCGTTTACAATGATTTTTATATCGGCGAGGATGCGGATGTAACAATCGTGGCAGGTTGCGGAATCCACAACTGCGGTGTGGATACTTCAAAGCATGCAGGTATTCATACGTTCTATCTTGAAAAAAATGCAAAGGTGCGTTATATCGAAAAGCATTATGGCGAGGGAGACGGTAACGGAGAAAACATCATGGATCCGGTGACGATTGTCCACCTTGCGGAAAATGCGCATCTTGAGATGGAAACAACTCAGATTAAAGGTATTGATTCTACTATCCGCGTGACAAAAGGTGATTTGGCAGAAGGTGCATTTCTTGAAGTGCGTGAAAAAATCATGACACATGGAAAGCAGTATGCCAAGACGGATTTTGCGATTGATATGAACGGCGAAAATTGTAAGTGTAACCTGATTTCCAGATCGGTAGCCAAGGGGAATTCGAAACAGGAATTTCTCTCTGTCATGAACGGAAATGCTGCCTGCAGCGGACATAGTGAGTGTGATGCGATTATTATGGATAGTGCTTGCGTGACGGCAAGTCCTTCGCTTACGGCTAACAATATTGATGCAAATCTGATTCATGAGGCAGCAATCGGAAAGATTGCCGGAGAACAGCTTATTAAGCTTATGACACTCGGCCTTACGGAAGCAGAGGCGGAAGAACAGATTATACAGGGATTTTTAAAATGAAACTATATTTTGCGCCTATGGAAGGGATTACCGGCCTTGTATGCAGAAATGCTTACGAGGCCTGTTTTTCAGATTCAGTAGATAAATATTTTGCGCCGTTTATTACGGCAACGATACAAAAATCGGTTTCGGCAAAAGAACTTCGCGATATTTTGCCGCAGCATAATAAAGTGCCGTATCTTGTTCCACAGATTTTGGCAAACCGTGCAGATGCGTTTATTAAGACGGCAGAGGCAATCACATCGTTTGGATACAAAGAACTCAATTTGAATCTCGGTTGTCCTTCCAAAACGGTTGTGACAAAGAAAAAAGGAGCAGGGTTTTTAGAATTTCCGCATCAGGTCGATGAGTTTTTGGGCGAGGTATGTGAGTGGACACAGCAGAAGGACATTCATTTCTCGGTTAAAACAAGGCTTGGTGTGAGTGACGAAGATGAGTTTTGGGAGTTGCTTGAAATATATAACAAGTATCCGCTTTGTGAATTGATTGTGCATCCGCGCCTTCAAGAAGATTATTATGTGAAGCCTGTTCACAGCGGTATTTTTGATAAAGCGGTCGGAATCAGTAAAAATCCGCTTTGTTATAATGGTGACATCTCGGATGAGGAAAAACTTGCGAAGTTTGCAGAGGATAACCCTGAACAAAGCTGCGTGATGATCGGACGGGGATTTTTGATGCATCCGGGTATGAGAAGTGCGACCGGACGTTCGGAAGAAGTGGCTCGTGCTGATTTATGGAAATTTCATGATGCGGTTTATGAAGGGTATCGCGAGTTTATTCAAGGAGATAAAAACATGCTCTTTAAGATGAAAGAGTTGTGGAGTTATATGGCCGTGAATTACGATGAAAGTGATGCACAAGTAAAAAAAGCGCTAAAGCAGTTGCGCAAGAGTCAGTCGCGTGCAGATTATGAGAGCGCGGTAAGACAACTGAGAATGCTGACTAGGTAGATAGTGTTTGAGAAATGAAAGAAGGGATGTCTTGGACAAATTTCCCGATTAAATTGCAGAAAATTAGAAAAAATAGGGTGAATGAGACGGGAGTCTTGCAGTGAATAAACAGGAGCAGTT
>JAZQDJ010000041.1:0-2181 GCA_045546735.1 Lachnospiraceae bacterium
ATACTCTGTACCGCGCTGGTGGTACCGCCCACCATAAGAAACGCATGCGCCGCGCCGAAGGCTTCCGCTGCCAGTTCTTCCGCTTCACGAATGACGGAAATCGGGTGACAAAGATTGTCGAGCGGTTTCATGCTGTTGACATCGATGGAAACACACTGCTCTCCTAAGAATGCAGTCAGCTCCGGATTTCCGCGGCCGCGTTTGTGGCCCGGTACGTCAAAAGGAACCACGCGGCGATTGCGGAACTGCTCTAAGGCTTCGTAAATCGGAGCACGGTTTTGATCTAATTTATTTTTAAGAGTGGATTGGTTCATAGTAGAATCTCCTTTTGTGTGGTCGATAAATTGGTTTCGTGTAGGTACCGTGCAATTGCGCTTGCCCTACACTCCGTCGTCGTTGTGTTCGCAAAAAGAAAAAGCTGTATCATTTGACACAGCTTGCGACAATACGTTACCGAACTAAAGTGTAAAATCATAGTTACACAAAAGGGATAAAGACCGGAAAATACCGGCAGTTCATTCGATTCAGTATCTGGATTCGGGATGATCAGAGTCTATATAGCAATCACTTTTACTACTCTTATTGACCGTTTCACAAGTCTGCGTCACAAAACGCAATTTCGGTTATGAAGTAACCAACTTATAAAATTTGAGCTTTTAACTCAATCAATAAGGCAACTTCCGTTGCCAATCGGCAGTGGACCCGGCTGTCCGTATGGCCTCAACTCCGAAGAGTGGTCCCAAGAATTGCTCGGAAAGGCTCTGTTACATCCTTCCAAAGTAATTGCAATGATATCATAAAAAGGGAAGAAATGTCAATAGGTTTTGAGAAAAATAATTTAGTGTGGTAAATGTTGAAATCGGTAACTCGGTATAGTAAAATAATAGAAAAGCAAAAACGTAGAAGGGAGTTAAAGTAAAACAAATGAAAAAAATGGTAGGATATGTACTGGGAGTTTTGGGGCTTTTGGGCGTGGATTGGTTTACGAAGTATTTGGCACAGGCGCACTTGGGAGACAGGAGAATATCGATTATCGGAGAGTTTTTGCAGTTACGATATGTGGAGAATACGGGCTTGGCGTTCGGTAGTTTTGCCGGAAATGTAGCGGTGACAACGTTGATACCGGTAGTGTGTATGATAGCAGTAGTAGCAGCGTGTTTTTATTTTGTATATTATTTTAAGAAACGTAACGAATGGAAAGCGATAAAAGTAACCGGTATAATGTGTGTATTTTATATTGCCGGATTTTTGGGAAACTATGCAGAGCGAATTGTAAACGGCAAAGTGATTGATTTCATTAGCGTCAAAGGATTTGCAGTATTTAACATGGCAGATATTTATGCTACGGTATGTCAGGTATTACTAATCGTCGGACTGTGTCCTATTATGTGGAAATACAGGAAAGAGAGAAAAGCACTGAAAAAGCAAACGCAGAAAAACGGATGAACAGAAAAGAATTACGATAAAATGTGCGAAATTTTTTCGCACATTTTCCTATCTTCAATCGTTTATAGAGTGAAGGGCCTTTCGAACAGAACATTACGGACAAAGGAGATGAGGGTTTGGATAGAGAAGACTATGAGCGGATTGTTCGTACACATATGGATACGATTTACCGGATTGCGGTCAGCTATACCAAAACCCCGGCGGATGCGGATGATATTGTACAGCAGACCTTTGTAAAATTGCTTTCCAAGAAGGAAACGTTTGCGGATGAGGAGCATGAAAAACGCTGGCTCATCCGGGTGTGTATCAATGAGTGCAACAGTTTCTTTTCTTCCTTTTGGAGAAAGAATGTGGACTCCATGGAAACCTTAACAACGGAGCCGCAGTTTACGACCCGGGAGAATACCGATTTGTACGATGCCATAAAGAGTTTGCCGGGAAAATGCAGTATCGTGGTGTATTTATTTTATTATGAAGGGTATTCCACAAAGGAGATTGGGAAACTGCTACATATCAAGGAAGCAACCGTCCGGACCAGACTTGTCCGTGCAAGAAAATTGTTAAAGGAACAGCTTAGGGAGGCGTGGTAAGATGAAAGAGAAAATCAGACAGGTATATAACGAAATCCATGCACCGGAGGCGTTGCTTGGAAAGGTGATGGAGATGAAAAAAGACGAATTTAAAGGCAGAATGGCGGTAAAGTATATTGCGGCTGCCGTATTGGCGCTGGTGGTT
>JAZQDJ010000042.1:0-2759 GCA_045546735.1 Lachnospiraceae bacterium
TGCTTTTTGGGGATGCAGCGGCCTGAGCGGGGAGCTGAGGTTGCCGGAGGGCCTGACGAGCATAGGGGATAGTGCTTTCGGTGGATGCAGCGGCCTGAGTGGCGACTTGAAGCTACCGGAAAACCTGATACATTTAGGAAACAGATCTTTTGATGGCTGTAGCCTATTAGAGAGAATAATCTTCCTAAACCCAAATGTAGAAATTAAAGGGGAAGTGTATCCATATTCTAAAATTATAATAGTTGGATATAGACATTCTACTGCCGAGATATATGCCCAGAAATATGGATTAGTTTTTGAAGAATTGAAATAGGAAAGCAAATATTCAAAACTGGATGTAAAGGTGCTTGACGCTTGCAGAAATGATGTCAAAAAGCATTTAGAGAAATAGAAATGACCGCGGTTCCGGGCGGTCATCTCTGTGTGTTGGAATCTATTATTTATCCATATCTTTTTCAATACTGAAATGAAATGTTGTTTTTTATGTTGTCCTAAAAATCGAAAACAGGCGTAAATATCAGCAAAAACGGCATTTTAAAACTTGACTTTTAATCAAGTTGTCCGGGGTTCGAGTCCCCGATGCTTCATCGTTGAAAAAGCCCGAAAAACCTTGTAAATTCAAGGAATTCGGGCTTTTTATATAATTTTAAACATGTCAGTAAAACATCATGTAAGCTAAAGTAAATGACTGTAAACGAGAGTATTCGTTTACATTTCGTTTACAGTATCCGGCTTATTCTCACTCTTAAAAAACGCGGCATCTACTGCTCCGGCAGCATCCTCCCGTTCCATCTGTATATGATTGTAAACATTGATTACGACCGCCTCCGAATCGCCTAAGAGTTGGGCGATTTTTTTATGCTGATATGTTCGTCAATGTATGTGCCGTGATCGTTATGCCCTTCTTTTCGGCGTAGGCTGTGCAGTCCCTGATCTGCCCTTCTATGCTCATGTATGTCTGCCGGGGACCGTTTGAGTATCTGGCATATATGACACCGTTCATAAAAAAATCCTCCTTAAAATGGACTTTAAGAAGGGTATCGTGGTACAATATCTTTGTCAAAGGCAGAGTACACCGATACCTGTTTCGTTGGATCCGTCTCATGTTGGCAGCATGAGGCGGATTTTTTTGTGCCTAGTTTTCTTTTGACCTTTCTTTGACCTATTCGGTCAAATTGCGTCGGCGCAGTTCACATTATATTGAGTTTCGCTTTCAGAGCATCCTGAAGAACCTGAGAGAAGTTGATGTTGGCAGCAGTAGCAGCTTCATTCAACCATTCCGGGATACTCAAGGTCTTTTTTATGGCTTTGTTATTGTTCCGTTTTTGATAATTAAGCGTATCGCAGTAGATCATATTAATGAATTCATTATCCTTATGCGGAATAGAATTCATTTCGGACGGTTCGGGAATATCGGCTTTATTTTTCTCATAATCATATAGTGTGAATGCGAGAACATCCTCTGCCATATATAAGGCTTCCGAAAGATCCTCTCCACAGGTATAGCATCCTTCCAGATCAGGGAAGTTTACAGAGAACATGCCCTTATCTTCTTCGGTAAAAACTGCGGGATAAACATATTTAGCCATTTCCGGTCTCCTTTCTAATACTGTGAGCGGAGAGGAAGACTGGGGGGCTTATTTAAGCCCCGCGTCTTTCAAGATGCTGTTCGCTGTTCCGGTCGGTATTTCCTTGTGAGGGTGTCTCCATACCCTGAAATACTTGTTCGTTATTGGGCTGAACCATTTATCATGCTCTGCACCGTGTTCGACCATCTTGCAACCGGCCTTTTTTTACATCTTTGTCAACTCTGAGGTCTTCACCTTTCCGCTCCCTTCATTTGATATATCCATTGCAACACGTAACAATACGTATGTCAATGATAATTACGTAATATTACGTATCAAAAAGGTGTGAGTTGTGATTTCATGAATCAGCATCCAACATAGACAAACTTTCAAAGTTGGTCGAGACTCTCCTGTGACTCTCCTGAAGTGCGCGAAAATGTAATTTTTTGTGCTTTTGCGTAAAAAATTCCACATCGCAATATCATCTATACCTATTGATCTTTCTCCGAAAGCATTCGTAAGCCTCCGAAATCTTCCCGCTTCCAATAAATCATCCACTGACTCCGGAATCCTTTTTCAAAAGATATGAGCTAAATACTTGAACCAAATTTTCGTGGAGCGGTCATTTCTGTGCATTGTTTGTTATAATAAACGAAAAACTCAGTAAAAGATAGTCAGAGGTGGAAAAAAATGAGAAAGTGGTTGGCATGTGCATTAACTTTAAGCGTGCTTGTAACATCGGCTCCTGTGGCAGCATTTGCAGAATCTGATACGAATGGATATGACATTTTCCCGCAGGGGAGCATTGTCCGAGAGGAAACTCTGTCAGAGGAGGACGCGTCGGAAAGTATTGATGAAAGAGATTTGATAAATTCCGGGGAAACACAGATACCGGGCGGAGAAACCCCGCCTTATGGGGAAGATGTTTCCGGATCAGAAATCATTTCTTCAGATGAAGGCGCATCGGATGTGATAAGAGAAGATGCAGCCGCAAAAGATCCGGACATCAATGGGGAAGATGCAGCCGCAAAAGGTCCGGACATCAATGGGGAAGATGCAGCCGCAAAAGATCCGAACAGCAATGTGGAAGATGTATCCGCGGGCAAGAAAAGCGAAGCGGATCATGTGGCAAAAGACGCTGAGGACGAAAGTCCGGCGGGACAGGAAGCTGACAGTGTTCCGGTCGGGACG
>JAZQDJ010000043.1:0-12164 GCA_045546735.1 Lachnospiraceae bacterium
CATCCTGCTCGATTGCCCCCGACTCACGCAAATCCGAAAGCATCGGTCTGTGATCCGGTCTTTGCTCTACCGCACGCGAAAGCTGCGACAAAGCCAATACAGGGACCTCAAACTCTCGCGCTACTGCTTTCAGCGAACGGGAGATTTCGGAAATTTCCTGCTGACGCGATTCGGAGCCGCGTCCGCTACCAGACATAAGCTGCAGGTAGTCAATGATAATCATGGACAAATCATGTTCCATCTTGTATTTTCTACACTTACTTCTGAGTTCCGAAACACTGATACTCGGTGTATCATCAATAATCAAGTTCGAAGCGCCGATAACACCCGCGCTTTCAACCAGACGCTCCCAATCCTCATCCTGCAAATTACCGGTACGGATTTTCTGGGCATCTACTCTCGACTCAAGCGACAAAAGACGGTTTACAAGACTCTCCTTTGACATTTCCAAACTGAAAATAGCAACGGTCTTCTTTTCTTTAAAAGCCACATGCTGCGCAATATTAAGCACAAACGCAGTTTTTCCCATGGACGGTCTCGCCGCAATCAAAATCAAATCTGCCGGATGCATACCTGCGAGCTTATAATCCAGGTCAATAAACCCGGTCGGAATACCTGTAACCGTACCCGAAGTCTTACTTGCCTTCTCAATCATATTCATCGCATTTAATGCAACTGTACGGATCGGTACAAAATCTCCGGAACTTCTGCTCTGGATCAAACGTACAATCTGCTTCTCCGTATCTTCCATGAGCACTTCCATTTTTTCTTTTCCGGAATAACATTTATTCGCAATCTCCTCATTTAACTTAATCAATCTGCGGAGCATTGCTTTGTCGGACACAATTTTTGCGTAATATTCAACATTTACACTTGTAGGCACCATTGCAAGAAGATCTTTTACAAATTCAAGGCTGCTCACTTCCGGCGGAAGATCTTTTTCCTTTAACTTGTTTTGCAATGTAATCAAGTCTACAACTTCGCCTACGTTATACATCTCAACCATAGCATCAAAAATAACCCCATATTGATGACTGTAAAAGTCATCCCCATGCAAAATTTCCGATGCCGTCATAATTGCATCACGATTCATAATCATAGAACCGATAACTGATTGCTCAGCTTCTATGTTATGAGGCATAATCCTTTTTACAACATTTTCATCAGGCATATCTCTACTCCTCCACAACTTGAACGCGAAGAGTACCTGTTACCTTTGGATGAAGTTTTACCTTCACTTCATATGTTCCGAAATTCTTAATTGCATCCGGAAGAACAAGTTTTTTCTTATCTATTTCTTTTCCATTCTGTTCTTTATAAGCTTTTACGATTTCTTTGCTGGAAATAGAACCGAAAGCCTTTCCGTTTTCTCCGGCTTTCATTTTCACAACAACTTTCTGCTCTTCAAGCTCAGCCGCAAAATCTTTTGCTGCCTGTAAATTTTCTGCAGCCACTTTATCTTCATGCTGTTTCTGCAATTTAAGATCATTCATGTTTGCTGCTGTAGCTTCTTTTGCTAATTTTTTCTTAAAGAGGAAATTTTTGGCATAACCCTCGCTCGCCTCAACAATATCTCCTTTTTTTCCTACTGATTTAACATCTTCAAGTAAAATAACTTTCATCTTATAACTCACCTTGCTCTTTCATTTCTTTTAATGTTTCTTTTAACTTCTCACACGCCTGCTCCACAGTTACTTCCTTCATCTGCGCACCGGCCACATTAATATGTCCGCCGCCGCCGAGTTTTTCCATGATAACCTGCACATTTACCTCGTCAATTGATCTGGCTGAAATAAAAATGGTATCATTGTACTCTGTAAATACGAAACTTGCTTTTATTCCGACAATATTCAGAAGTTCATTTGCCGCCTGTGCACCAACAACAGTCGGAGAGCTGACACCATCCGCCTGACACACGGAAAATGCATATTCATCCATAAAAATCTTCGCCTGGCTGACTGCATCCGCCTTTGCGCGATAGTCATTCGCATCCTCACGGAACATTTTACGCACTCTTGTAACATCTGCACCATTACGGCGTAGGAACGCCGCCGCCTCAAATGTACGCACTCCTGCTTTTGCCACGAAATTACTCGTATCGACAACAATACCCGCATAGAGACAATCTGCCTCAACACTTTTTACTTTAATACCATCTTCCACATACTGAAGAATTTCTGCTACCATTTCACATGCGGACGACGCATATGGCTCAACATAGGAGAGTGTTGCGTTCTCAATCACTTCCTCGCCCTGTCTGTGATGATCAAGTACAACTATACTGCGGCAATGTTTTAATAGTTCCGGACACTCTGTATAACTCGGTTTGTTTACATCAACAACAACAAGCACCGTATTCTGGTCAGCAAGCTCCAACGCCTGTGCATTGCTGACAATCACCATTTCTTCCTTTTCAAGGCGCTCATTAAATGCATCCACCCAAGGCTGAATTGTATGGTTGATACTGTTCACTACAATGTAACCGTTTCTGCCGAGCGTCTTTGCTATACGATAAATACCGACTGCTGCACCGAAACTGTCAACATCCGTATTGGAATGTCCCATAACGATAACTTTATCCTTGGAACTGATAATTTCTTTAAGCGCCAACGCTTTTACACGCGCTTTTACACGCGTATTCTTCTCAAGCTGCTGACTCTTTCCGCCAAAATACGAAACTCCCTCAGGTGCCTTAATAACCACCTGATCACCGCCACGTCCAAGCGCAAGGTCTATGGATGTTCTTGCAAATTCGTAATTCTGTGCATAAGTCATTCCGTCGGAGCCGATACCCATACTGAGTGTAACCGACATATCATTACCGATATTTACGGTCTTAACATCCTCTAAAAGATCAAAACGGTTCTCTTTTAAACGGCGGAGTGACTGCTTACGGATAATCACAAAGAATTTATCTTTTTCCAACTTCTTAACGATACCGTCATACGAAGCAAAATACTTATTTAACTTTCGTTCAATCAATGCCATGAGGAGAGAACGGCGAACTTCTTCTACCGACTCGAGAACTTCCTCATAGTTGTCAATATACAAAAGGCCTACACAAAGCGACTGATTATCGTTCTCACGAAGAGCAAGCTGCAAAGCCGTCTCATCAAAAAGATAAAGAGCAACAAGAAAACCTTCATACTTCTCATCCGACTCAAAAATATCGCTGTTTTCGACCATTTCTGCCAATGGGATACGGCGCATCTTTGCCGTGAATTCTTTCTCTTCAAACGAAAATGAAACCTGTGCAACTTCCGACGTATCTTTCGGAAGTTTATCCTTCGTCAGCGACGGAAAAATCGTCCGGATATCTTTATTAAATCCTTTTGGTTTGTGAATCGTCTCCTCAAACAGGCGGTTCGTCCAAACAACACGGCCCGTCTCATCCAAAAGCGCACTCGGAAGTTCCAAATCACGAAGAAGCTTCTTCTGAATTTGTCCGTATTGCGTCGCAAAACTAACCATCTCGTTCATAAGAATACTCTTGTTAAAATTAACAAGAATGAGCGACATGATCAAATAAAAAACAACAAACCCAGAAAGCACAATACCCGCCTTCACGTCTATCGAATAAATCCATATATCAACAACTACAAGCAATAATCCAAGCAAAAGAGTTGCATGGACAAACGTCTGCAGCTTTCCTTTTAATTTAAGTTTCTGTTTCATCTGACACCTCTGAAAAACCATTTCATAGTTGCTCTCAAATTATAACACACAACTGTTAATTCTGTCGATGCAAAGCAGTTCCTCCGAAGTAAACGCTCCTGCTTTAATCCCCTTCACATTTTCCTCGATCTGCGCCGGTGAAGAAGCACCAATCAGCACACTTGTCACTTCGCCGTCTTTCAAAATCCAGTTAACCGCCATCTGTGCCAGCGTCTCTCCTCTCTCTTTTGCCAAATCATTGAGCGCTGCAATCTGCGAAAGACGTTCCGGCGTCAAACTGCTTTCATTTAAAAATCTTCCGTCTTTCTGAATTCTGCTTCCGACAGGAATTCCCTTTAAATATTTATCTGTCAAAAGCCCCTGCTCCAGCGGACTGAATGCAATAATACCTTTGCCTTCTTCTGCCGCCTTAGCCTTTAGTCCATTCTTTTCAATTGTTCTGTCAAAAATGGAGTATCTGTTTTGATTAATGATAAACGGACACTTCATATCCTTTAGAATCTCAGCCGCCTTTACCATTGTCGGTCCGTCATAATTCGAGATACCTGCATACAACGCTTTTCCGCTTTTAACAGCGGTATCCAAAGCTGACATCGTCTCTTCGAGCGGCGTATCCGGATCCATGCGGTGATGATAAAAAATATCTACGTAATCGAGTTGCATCCTCTTAAGACTCTGGTCCAGACTGGCAAGCAAATATTTTCTGCTGCCCCAATCTCCATACGGTCCCTCCCACATATCATATCCGGCCTTTGTGCTGATGATAAGCTCATCTCTGTATGATGCCATATCCTCTTTTAAAATGCGTCCGAGATTCGCCTCTGCGCTCCCCGGCTCCGGACCATAATTATTTGCCAAATCAAAATGCGTAATACCCAAATCAAATGCTGTAAAACACATCTTTTTCATATTTTCAAAATCATCATTCGTTCCGAAATTATGCCAAAATCCAAGGGAAACCTGCGGAAGCAAAAGTCCGCTTTTACCGCATCTGTTATATCCGATTTCCTGATATCTGTTTTTTGCTGCTACATACCCCATAACACAAAATCTCCTTTTGAACACTTTCCGTTATATTATATCACTCAAAATCCTATATGGCAATTAAAGTACAAAAAAGCCCTTCACAACCATCCGGTCATGAAAGGCTTTCATTTCATACATCTTAGTCACATGTGTATGGCATCAGAGCTAAATGACGTGCTCTCTTAACTGCAACAGTAAGAGCTCTCTGATGTTTTGCACAGTTTCCTGTGATACGGCGAGGAAGAATTTTTCCTCTCTCAGATACGTATCTTTTTAACTTATTTACATCTTTGTAATCGATTACGTTGTCTTTACCACAAAATACGCAAACTTTTTTTCTTCTGCGCATTCCGCCTCTTCTCTTCATTGGAGAATCAGCTTTGTCTGCTTTATTATAAGCCATGATATTACCTCCATTTGTCTGCTGCATTCTAACTGAACGGCAGTTCTTCAATACCATCCGGGATGTTCATAAATCCGTCTCCCGCTCCTGCCGGTGCAGGTGCTCCGGAACCCTGAGCCGGTGTATATCCACCATCGCCGCCCTGGGAAGATTTGCTCTCTGCAAATTCCTGATTTTCTACAACAACTTCTGTTGTATAAACTTTAACACCATCTTTATTTGTATAGCTACCTGTCTGGATACGGCCTTCAGCCAAAATCTTAGTTCCTTTACGGAGATATTTCTCTGCAAATTCACCATTTCTTCCAAAAGCTACACAGTTAATAAAATCTGCTGTCTGTCCATCCTGACTGTTACGGTTAAATCTGCGGTCTACTGCCAATGAGTATCTTGCAATCGCCATAGGAGTTTCTCCCTGCGAATATCTAACCTCCGGATCTCTTGTTAAACGCCCCATTAGAATTACTTTATTCATATTTTTCCCACTTTCTTTTTATGCCTCGTCCTGTCTTACGCACAAAAATCTAACTACATTTTCCATGATACGAACACGGTTTTCGATTTCTGCTGGCGCTGTCGGCGCTGCATCGAACTGAATGAAATAGTAGAAAGCTTCTTTCATGTGCTGAACTTCGTAAGCTAATCTTCTCTTACCCCATTCATCAACATTTGTGATCTGTCCACCAAATCTCTCGACGTAAGCTTTCACTTTTTCTACTACAGCAGCTCTTTCGTCGTCTTCGATTTTTGCACTTACAGCAACGGCTAATTCATATTTGTTCATGCTGTTACCTCCTTTTGGTCTCTGGCCTCTTCTGTGCAGAAGAAGCAAGGAATTAATAATATTTCACAGAAATCAACTATACCACAAGGAGTCAATCTTTTCAAGCCTTTTTTTGAATATCTTTTGTATTTTTTTCCACCAATTTACGGGCTATCATAATTTGGTGTCCGCACCCCATACATTTCAGCCGGAAATCCACACCCACGCGTAATATTTCCCACTGCTTTGCACCACACGGATGCTGTTTTTTCAATGTCACAATATCTCCAACCTGATAATCCATGTCACACCTTAATCTGATCAAACAATTCTCCGATACTGCCCGAAACAACCAAATCTGCCATCGAATCCCTCGGTGTCGGAGTCTTGTTTACAAGCACAAGTTTGTTTCCTTGATAATAATCAATGAGCCCCGCTGCCGGGTATACCGCAAGAGACGTACCACCGATAATCAACATATCCGCATTGCGGATACTTTGTATCGACTCTGCCATAATCTGATTATCCAATCCCTCTTCATACAGCACAACATCCGGCTTAATTGTTCCGCCGCATTCACAAGTCGGAACTCCTACACTGTCCAAAATAAACTGCGCATCATGAAACTTTCCGCACTCCTGACAATAGTTGCGAAGCACGCTTCCGTGAAGTTCCAACACCTTTTTGCTTCCGGCCGCCTGATGAAGACCGTCTATATTTTGCGTTACAACCGCCTTTAACTTCCCGGCCGCTTCAAGCTCTGCCAGCTTTTTGTGAGCCGCATTCGGCTTAGCTGTTAAACAAAGCATCTTATCCCTGTAAAAGCGATAAAATTCTTCCGTCTTTCTCATGTAGAATGTATGGCTCAAAATTGTTTCAGGCGGATAGTCATACTTCTGATTATAAAGACCGTCTACACTCCTGAAATCCGGAATACCGCTCTCTGTCGAAACACCTGCCCCGCCAAAGAATACAATATTATTGCTTGCGCCAATCCACTCTTGTAATTTTTTCAACGCTTCCATCAAATCGCCTCATCTTCATTCTTCAAGACATTATTTCTCTTATGTTTCTTTTCAAGATAAAGATCTACATCTGCTTTATCCATCAAATCCTTCATATCAACATCACGTCCGCATTCGAATTCACAGATACCTACACTCATACTTACATAATACGGCTTTCCGTTTCCTTCATTCTTACGCTTTGTAATATCACTGATTTCTTTTCGGATATTACGTGCAGTTTTATCATCCGTCGCATATGTAAATGCCACAAACTCATCACCGCCGAATCGTCCGACAATACTGTCTTCGTCCAAAGATTCTTTCAATATATCCGCAATAAGTTTCAACGAATAATCTCCTTCTTCATGGCCGAAACGGTCATTGATAATCTTAAGATTATTCATATCCGCATAAATCACAAACGCTTTCTTTCCTCTGTTTGCAGAATGTGAAATCTTGCGCTGTACCATCGTCTGAAAACCTCTTCTGTTATATATCTGCGTCAACTCATCGGATTTAGAAATTTCATCAAGAATCTGATTCTTTTCCTTAATTTCATCAATATTCTTCTTCAGCTGCTCCATCATGGATGCATTATCACGAAGAAGTTCTACCGTCTTAACAGTCGCACTCATCTGATACATAATCGGAATGGAACTGTGCAGATATCCTTCTTCGATTTCACTGACAAGAATTCCGTATTGCTCCACGGTAGAGAACAGCAGATTGACAATAACTGTCACTCTATCCTCTCTCTCACAATACAAATCTGTCACCAGGTTCTCAAGTTTTGTTTTCTGCTCATCTGCATCAAGCCATCCCATTTCACTTCTGTCAATATATGACTTAAGAAGCACATATTCCGGGATTTCATGTCCTTCGTCTTTCCTACAGATAATCTTTTCCGGGAACAGGCAAAGATACGCACTAATATAATGCAGACTCTTGAGTTTTTCCATAATTGAGAAATATGCTCTGTCATCTCCAATAGAGAAATTCATAATATCTCTCGTAAACGTTGTCGTAATATAATTCAAAAGATCATTTTCTTTTTCTTTTGCTATCGCTTGCTTACTGTAATGCTCCACCACATCTGCATAAAGCATATAATAGTTTTCGCTCAACAAGCGCAGACTCTTTTCATTTGCGACACGGCTTCTTAACACATGGTAAATACCGCTGAACAAACCTGTGATTTTTGCCATATCACTGTATGGCTCCAAATTCATATATAAAATGTTACGCATCATACGGAACAAACGGCTGAAATCCTGTTCCTGCGCTTCCTGTCCGACAATTTTCTGTGATACAAATGCATAAAACTCAGAAACGCTGCTCTTTAATGCAGTCATCTTCGGCTGATTTACATTTCTGCCGAGAAGATACTCATATACCTTTGAAAGAACTTCCTCTTTTTTCTGAGGATCAAACATATCTTCTTCCGCAACGTCAAAATCCGACACATATCTCTTACGGCAGCCACAAGATGCACGGAACACAGGTACAGACGGAACTACCACTTCTTCAATGTCTCCATCCAAAATACCTTCTAAATTAATGAGCGCTTCATATCCGAGATCAACCGGATCAGCCTTAATCGTAGAAAGATTCGGCTCCAACGTCAATGCACAGTCGGAATCATCAAATCCGAGAACCGAAATATCTTCACCCACATCCAGTCCCAACTCTTTAAATACTTTATATCCGCCAATGGCCATTCTGTCATTCGCAAATACAACCGCATCCAAATTCGGATTCTGTTTCATGAGTGAATATACCATCTCTTCACTAAACTCAGAAAAGTTTCCGTAAACAATGTAACTTTCATTATAAGGAATTCCGCACTCTTTTAATGTCTCCTTATACGCAGAAAGTCTTTCTCTGGAATCTTCATTCGTAGCCGGTCCGCTCACAAAACCGATATGTTTTCTACCATGCTCTTCTATTAGATGACGAATTCCCTCTTTTAACCCTGTTTTATTATCAAAATAAATATTTGGAAAACCTTCTGTTTTTGCTGCGACGACAACCACCGGCTTATCAAACTGCATCAAAAATTCCAATCGCTTTTCTGCACTGATATTCGAACAGATTGTTCCGATTGTCACAACAAAGGCATCCATATCATTTAATTTTGCATAGCTGAACAAACTATTAAATTGATAATCATATCCGGTACGATATATATCATTATAATCCGCATCAATATACTTACCCGGAAAAATAAACAGATTCGCATCGATTTCTTTCGCCGCAGCACTAGCGCCTTCACAAAAACCTCTGCAAAAATCATCCTCTAATTCACTTATCAGCAAACCTATGTTTAATCTTTTTGCTCCCACGTATCACACCTTGCCTTTACACACAAACATCAGTTATTATAATTATATTATATTCTTGATTTATCTTCAAGGACGTATTGAAAGGAAACTTATATTATGAAAATTATACTTGCATCCGCTTCTCCTCGAAGACAGGAATTATTAAAACAGATTTTTAATGATTTTACTGTACATACTTCTTCCTGCGAAGAAAATGCCACACTTGATTCTCCGGCCGGATATGTCATGGAATTGGCATCGCAAAAAGCACTCGACGTTGCCGGCCATTATTTAAATTCTGATAATGAAAGTTTGATTATCGGTGCCGACACCATTGTTTTTTCAGAAGGAACCGTTCTCGGAAAACCTTCCGGCAAAGACGAAGCCTATCGAATGATAAAATCTCTTTCCGGAAAAACACACGAAGTATATACCGGTATTTCACTTGTCCATATTAAAGAATGCAAAAAAACAGTATATTCATCCTACGAATGCACAAAAGTCAACGTAAAAGAACTTTCCGAAGAAGAAATCACAAGCTATATCAGCACTTCGGAACCTTATGACAAGGCCGGAAGCTATGGCATCCAGGGGCTGTTTTGCCGTCACATATCAGGTATAGAAGGGGATTACTTTAACGTGGTCGGTCTTCCTGTTCATCTTTTATACGAAGAATTAAAAAATCACAATCTTTTGTAGATTGTTTATCTATTTTCAATTATTGTAGACTTGTATTCTACTTTTTATAAATCTTTCTTTTTTTCCTTATAATAGAAGAAAAGAAAGGTGGTGACAATTTGATAGGTGAACGTCTTTATGATCTTCGAAAAGATAAAGGTTTATCACAAGATGAATTGGGTGAGATATTAAATATCAACAAACACTCAATTTCTGCATATGAGCGCGGCCGTTCTGAGCCACCGGACGAAATCAAAATTCTATTTGCAAAGTATTTTGATGTATCTGTGGACTATCTGTTAGGATTAACAGATAATCCCAACCCGCATAGAGACGATTTTCGTCTTGTCAAATTGCCCAAAAATTTTCCGGCTTGTGAAGAGGAAGAAATCAAGAAATTTATCGCTTATTTGACATATAAACACAGAAACGATCCAAAGTAAAAGGACATCTTAGTGATGTCCTTTTTCATATACACAAATTGTAGCACTTTGTTAAAACGCATTCTATAACCTGATACTATAATCCTATACTTTATTTTTCCTGCAATACATTTGATACATACATAATTCCGGCCTTTTTTCTTCCAGATTCCATGTATGAAATCCGTCCCCACGGCAATATTCCTTTTCCGTGCAATTCTTACAATAGCTGCTCTCCAAAGCCCGGTTATATCGGAATACCTCGAATTTATGATTCCAAACTTCCCAGAAATCATCCGTCCGGATATTTCCTTGAATTGTTTGCGGCTTTCTGTCAATATCCAAACACGCACCGATATCACCATTATAAAAAATCCCGCCCGTTTTTATTCCGGCCGCACATTTGTAATACCAATTACGGAAACGATGTTCATTTTCAACACCAAGCCAATGATTACACCCAAAGCATATCTCAAAATTCTTCTCTTTTACGCGATGTTCTTTGATGAAATCAAGCAACTTCACATAATCCGCTTCCTCCAACAATATTTCATCATTGTCTTTAGCCCTTCCGATCGGCTCCACATTGATCAAACGCCACGTATGAATTCCTGTCTGTTTCATCACCTCATACATCTCATGTAACTGACGAATGTTTTTCTTATGAACAACCGTAGTAATCATGACGTTATGAAATGATTCCCGCACAAGAAGTTCTACCGCACGCATCGCTTTCTGATATCCATCCTTCGTCTGACGAAACCAATTGTGTGTCTCTTCGAGCCCGTCAATACTGACCGACACGGTCTTCATTCCTGCATATATCAGTCGTTTTACCATCTGCTCGTCAATCAACGTTCCGTTGGTCGTCATCCCCCAGTAATATCCCAGCTCTGAAATTTCGTGCATGAGATCTGTAAAACCCTTACGAAGCAAAGGTTCCCCGCCCGTAACATTCAAAAACGGCTTTTTCTCCACTTTGTCTTTCAGATCCTTTAAAAAATCTAAAATCTCCTTGTCCGTCAATGCATTTTTCATTGCAACATCACCGCACTTACTTCCGCAATGTCTGCAATGTTCATTACAATCCAACGTCATCTCGATAAACAAACTGTTCAAACTCGGCTTCTGGTAAAGACCATCCACATAATCTTTTACCATCTGTAAATGTTCCATCTTGTATTCGATAGGCAAATCAGCATATTTATCAATCATCCGATTCCTCTCCTTCATGCTCTGCCGGAGCCGGTCCGTATACACATACTTCTGCTTCATCCGCCGGATTAAATGCATCTTCCGCCTTTATATCTTCTTCAGAAACCTGTTCTTCCTTTTCCTCACTTTCTTCCTCAGGAATTATTATTTCCTCTTCATAAGGAGCCGGTCCGTACACTTCCGACATTTCTTCCTCCGCCGGATTAAATCCGCATCCCCCGGCCAAAGCTGCACTTACAATTGCTGTTGCTAACATAGCCTGCACTTTTTTATTTTTCATAACTTACATCCCCCATTTCAATCAAATGTAAATTCTCGTTCATTTATTATTCTTAATTGCATTATAAAAAAGACTTTATATATCGTCAACTTCAGAAAATGAAAATCAAAAAAAGCTTTAAAACAAAATTTTAAAGCTTTTTTCTTGAGAGGCGCCAACCAGATTCGAACTGGTGATAGAGGTGTTGCAGACCTTTGCCTTACCACTTGGCCATGGCGCCTTATTTAATTTTGAGTGACCCCAACGGGAATCGAACCCGTGTTACCGCCGTGAAAGGGCGATGTCTTAACCGCTTGACCATGGGGCCATGTAGTTTCGCCTTTTTCAGGCTGTTATGCTGCTTACAGCTTAACTCTGCGACTCGACTAAATTCG
>JAZQDJ010000044.1:0-38863 GCA_045546735.1 Lachnospiraceae bacterium
CTGTTTCCCCTGATAATAACCGCACCGTCATGAAGAGGAGTGTTATGCTCAAAAATATTAATCAAAAGCTGACTGCTTACCAGTCCGTCCACTTCAATTCCCGTTCTCTCATACTCAGCCAGCGACGAAGTATTTTCGATAACAATCAATGCTCCTGTTTTTACCTTCCCCATTTCATAGCAGGCTTTTACAATTTCCTGCGCTGTTTTTTCCGTAAAACTTCCTTCCGATGTTTTTCCGGAATCAAAAGGAAAAAGCGCACTCATAATGCTCTTTTGTCCGAGCTGTTCAAGGGCACGGCGCAGTTCCGGCTGCAGGATAATAACAATCGCAATTGCCGCAATTGAGAATACTTCACCAGCAATCCACAAAATTGTTGACATATTGAAAAACGCCGCAACAAGCAAAAATACCACTATTACGAGAACACCACGCAAAAGAGCCCAGGTTCTTGTATTTCGAATCCAGGCCAACAGCTGATATACTACAAATGAAATTATGAAGATTTCGGCAATATCCGTCCACATAAGTGTTTTCGGAACATGCATTGTAGAAAGATATTTTTCGATAAATGTGTTGATTTGTTGCATTTGGAACACCTAACTTTAATTATTTTTTGTGTATCCATGTTCTAGAGAACGCTTGTAATCTTCTTTACAGTACGTTTTGATTTGGCAACCGTATTTTTCGGAATTGCCTTTACGTAATAATAGTATTCGTCATCCTCAAACTGTACATACTCTGTTCGCGTATAATCAACATTAAACGCAAAGAATTCTACCACCTTCGCAATCACGAGTGCTGCAATCGTTCCGAGAATAAGAGATACAACAGAAATCCCTGTCTCATACATCAGATTGCCGACCAAAAGAATAATCACGTTAGTCACTGCACCTACAAAAATGGCAATCGTCCACGCATGGTCTACAGATAATCTACGAATGATATAAACAATAATTGTGGTCACACAGAAAGAAATTAACACGACCATCATTGCTTTGTTGTCCAAAAGTCCGTCTAAAACATAACGAAACTTTGCAACAGAACCGTCTGCATCAAGTGACATAATCAAAGATGCACTTTCTTTCACATAGTGAATCACATAATATACAATCACGCCGCAAGCTACCGACACTACAGATGCCGGTCCGCATAATAATCCTACAATCAGCGGAAGTACAAACGGAATTTTCAATCCGAAACACAGCGGTAAAAACACAACAACAAGTGTATCCTTCGGTGCAAAACGATAATACAGAAGGAATAACAACAACAGCCCACTTCCCACTACAATTGCACATTCCATGGAAATCGCATAACAATGCAACATTACAAATACCGCTGATATAACTACAAGTAAATTCATCGGTAAAAACGAACACATCAGGGCAATCAGCAATACCAAAATCGGATTGTTAATCTTGGTCATATAACCGAGATTCATGTTCAGTACCATCAGCGTCGTAAGTGCCAGTACGCATTTTAAAAGCGGCAACAGATATACTTCATTTCTGCTGTAAAAATTTCTTAAGTTCTCTCTCATTTCCAATAAAGAAGACATAACGTAACTCTTTCCTCACTCTAGCGATTGTTTTTTTCTATGTCATAAAGGGCAGCAAGCTGCTTTAAATGACGGTAATATCTTTTCAAACTTCTCTTCGCCCGGCTGTAGCGGAACGAATAAATGACATATGTAAGAAGGGCATAGGCCGCCACAAAAATTACATAGTACAAAAGCACCTGCTTTCCAAGCGCCATAAGATCGATTTTATAAATATCCTGCAACAACGTTTCAAGATGGTAATAAATATACAACCCACACACTATAAGATATGCAATCGTTGCACTTATAATGGAACGAAGAACCTGCATCCCCATATAATCACTGCGGAAATAACTTCCGATTGACATATAGACCTTGCCTTCATTCTCCTCATAAGCTGCCATCTTCGTCATCAGTTTAATTCTTTCCTGACTAAGCATCGGTCTCTCCTCTTACTGCTGATTTTTATCAAGGAAGCGCATTCTGTTCTCTTTTGCTTTACGCACTTCTATAGGCGATTCTACCTGAACGCCGTGTTTTCCCATCGCACTGTTCAGATTACGCATCATCTTATCCTTACATGCAGGACAATACTTGCCGCTTCCGATCATCTTTCCGCATGACTCACAAGGAATACCGATCGGCGAATCAGATGTAAACTCGAGACGCTCCTGGCGAATCCACGCCTGAATCTGCGAAATCTCAACTTCACACTCCTCAGACACTTCATTAATCGTCGCACGCCCGTGCTGCTGTATGTATTTTTTTACCTGCTGGAATTTTTCCTCCTGCTTATCCCTGCATGACGGACAAATAAACGGTCCTGCAAGATAATTAAATAATCTTCCGCATTTACGGCAATTTTTAACATCCATAAACAAGCCTCCTGCTATTTTCCTCCGGAAATCGCCAGAAAATAAATTTTCTGCACTCCCACCCTGCGAAACTGCTCTGCAACGGCATCCATCGTACTCCCGGTAGTATATATATCATCGATAATTATAATCGTATTTAATTTTACATCATTTCTGCACAATTTAAAAGCCTTTTTCAAATTATTTTGACGCGCCGAAGGGTCTAATTCTTTTTGGGGAAGTGTATTTCTTGTCCGCTGTACAAGTTTCCTTTCCACAGGTACCCCCATCCTCTTTCCGAGCGCCACTGCAAACAGTTCCGCCTGATTATACCCTCTCTTCCGAAAACGCCGTCTGTGGAGCGGTACCGGAATAAGCGCATCCGGCGCAATCCGGCGGATAAATTCACCCAGCTCCCGCTGTGCAAAATATGCATAGGCCTGCGCATACTCTTTTCGTCCTGCATATTTAAACCGGTAAATCGACTTTTTTAACGCCCCTTCGTAAACAAACAACACTCTGCCACTGTCAAACCGGTGAGGGCGGACCATGCAATCCCTGCAATACTCCTGTTCCTTCAAAACAGGCTTTCCGCACTTCATACAATACGCATCTCTCACAAATTCCACTTGGTTAGCACATGTGCTGCAAATGTATGTCTCATCCTTTCCGAGAATCAAATCACACATCGGGCATCTTCTCGGATAAATCAGATTGAGCAACCGTTCTTTCAAACGAATCATATTACAACTTCCTCGATTTTCTTCCGAAGCCCCGAATAACGGATTTGCCCGTTTTCATTTGCGATCATCTCTTCAACCACATTCTGTGCCCCAATCAAAGTCACGCATTTCACACCGCGCGTCACAGCTGTATACAAAAGATTCCGGTACAACATCCATTTTGACACTCCCAGAAGCGGGATAATAACTGCCGGGTATTCACTTCCCTGCGACTTATGAATCGTGATAGCATAGGCTAACTCCAACTCATCCGCATTCTCGAAGGAATACATAACATAACGGCCTTCCTCATATTCTACTTTTATCTCTTTTGCATATTCGTTAATCGAGATAATTTTACCGACATCACCGTTAAATACTCCCAATCCTTTGTCAATTGTAATATTATACTTTCCTACAATCTCCCATTCCAATTTGTAGTTGTTTTTTATCTGCATGACTTTATCACCCTCGCGGAGCAATTTTTCACCAAACTGATATTCCCGTTTATTTCTCTCCGCCGGATTCACATATTCCTGCAAAATCTTATTAAGAGCCTCCGCCCCGAGCGCCCCTTTCCGCATCGGCGTTAACACCTGTATGTCATATGGCTGCGCCCCTGTATATCTCGGCATTTTATCCGTGACAAGCTGCACAATATTATTATAAATCCTTCTGGCATCATCTCTCGGAATAAAGAAAAAATCCTTACTCTGATTTGTCAGTGATATCTCTTCCCCGCACCTTATTTTATGCGCATTGCGCACAATATCACTGCCTTCCTCCTGTCGGAATATCTTCTCCAAACGGACACACGCAAAAGCTTCGCTGTCCACCAAATCGCGCAGAACCTGTCCCGGACCTACCGACGGTAACTGATGCATATCGCCGACCAAAATCAATCTGCTGCCCACCGGTATTGCTTTTAAGAGCGAACAGAACAAAAAGATATCTACCATCGACATTTCATCTATAATAATCACATCCGCCTCAAGCGGATTATTTTCATCCCTCTCAAAATAGCCCCGGCCTTCTTCACTGGCACCACCGACTTCCAAAAGCCGGTGAATTGTTCTGGCTTCATATCCTGTTGCCTCAGACATTCTCTTGGCAGCCCTCCCTGTCGGCGCCGCCAACTCAACATGATAGTCTCGGTCCATGAAATATCGGATAATCGCATTGATGGTTGTTGTTTTTCCCGTTCCCGGTCCTCCGGTAAGAAGAAATACTCCATTCTTTACACTTCCTCTCACCGCCTCTTTTTGCAACTCATCAAGTAAGACCTTCTCCTCTTTTTCATACTGCTCTATCTGCTTTTCGATACGTTCATCTTTTGTTGTCCAAACCGGCTCATCCAAACGCCTCAGCATACCCGCCACAGCAACTTCTGCATAATACGCAGACGCTCCGTAAATACAACCTTCTTTGCAAACAACTTTTTTATCCATCGCCAAATTCATAATATGCGGACGGATGGCCTCCTGTTCCACGCCGAGCAGTTCACTTGCGCGCGTCAAAAGCATTTCTTCCGGAAGATACATATTCCCCTCTCCGAGTGCTGTCGACAATGTGTAAATAAGCCCACAGCGGATACGGTAATCCGAATCTGTGTGTATTCCGATTTTTTCAGCAATCGCGTCCGCCGTTTTAAAACCGACTCCCTCGATATCTTCTGCCATTTTGTATGGATTTTCTTTCATGATACTATACATCCCAAGTCCGTAAGTATCATAAATTTTTACAGCGAGCGTATTTGTAATTCCGTATTTTTGCAAAAAAAGCATTGCGCTGTGAAGATCTTTCTTCTCTGCCACCGCCACTGCAATCGACTGAGCCTTCCGCAGACTGATTCCTTTGATTTCCGCCAAACGTTCCGGCTCTTCCTCCATAATCCGAAGCGTATCTTCACCGAATTTTTCAATAATTCTATCGGCAAGAGCCGCTCCGATTCCTTTAATTGCACCCGAAGATATATATCTGCGGATGGATTCTTCATCCGTCGGCTCTATCAGTTCATGACGTTCTGCCTTAAACTGTCTGCCGTGATTCGGATGGTAATCATAGGTTCCTTCCAATTTCAGCATCTGGCCTGTGACATCAATCTGAAAAAATCCGACCACAACCAGTTCTTCTTTTCCGCATTTTGTCATCAGAACTTTATAGCCATTCGACTCATTGCTATATATAATATGTTCTACATAAACCTCTATTGTTTCCATATTCCTCCCTGATATATGCCTCAAAACAAAGAAAGGCTGCCACTTTTCTGACAGCCCTTTTATCCTATTCTATTTCTGTTGCCTTTTCCGTCGGCAACACTTCCTCCGTAATCTCGGTCGCTTTTTCCGAAGAAACCTTCTCTTCCCCCGGTTTTGTTACAACCGTCGCATCCAGCCCGTAATTACGGCGCATCTGCTCATATAAAGTCTGTGCCAGTCCAAGGCTGTTTTGCTCTGTCGCCTCTTTGGCCAAATCCGTAATCGCACTGTCCTTGAAGTAACTTACAAGTGCAGAATTCGAACCTTCACCGCCCTCGCCGAACAAACTTGTCGACTTGGTCATCTCTTTCATGATCATCTCCATGAAATACGCCTCAAATTCCTTACAGACCTCCATTAATTCATCTTCGGTTGCACCGGAAAGATCCTTGTTCTGCAAAGATGAAATGGAGTTTGCGCTCTGACTTGTATTTCCTGTCAACGTATCTGCATAATTCATATATGTAGAAGTTAATCCACCGATATCCATATGCTACTCCTATCTTCTGAGGTTATTTGCCTGTTGCATCATGTCGTCCGTTGTCTGGATTGCTTTTGAGTTCATCTCGTATGCTCTCTGCGCCACAATGAGATTTACCATTTCGTCTGCGACCTGTACATTAGAACCTTCTAAGTATCCCTGTGCCACCGAACTCTTTACAAGGCCGTTATTTGTCGCCTCATTCATCGCCTCGCCGCTGGCATCTGTCGCTTTGTATAAACTTCCTTCCAATTTTTCAAGCCCTGACGGATTCTGGAACTGGAAAAGACCGATGGTAATTCCGAGAGACTGTGCATTATTATTTTCATCCGGATAACAAACTGTACCGTCAGCAGAAATCGTAATTCTGGATGTTACATAGTTTTCGTCAAACGTAATCTTTCTTCCGTTGGAATCAAGAACATACTGACCGTCTGTTGTAGAAAGTGTCAGGTTATTGCCGTCTACTGCCCAGATAAAATTACCGTTTCTCGTATAGCAGGTTTCACCGTCCGGTCCCTGCACTGCAAAGAAGCCGTCTCCCTGAATCGCAAAAGCAGAATCAGAACTGCTCTCATATAAGCTTCCCTGTTTAAACATAGATGTGATTGCCGAGTTGCGGACACCAAGTCCCACCTGCGCCCCAATCGGTTTATTTGCACCGTTCGCCGTTGTCGTACGTGTCTGCAAATTTTGATAAAGGAGCGTCTTAAACTCTGCCACTTCTGTCTTATATCCGGTTGTATTTACATTTGAAAGGTTGTTTGCAATTGTATCAACATTTGTCTGCTGTGCAATCATTCCGCTCGCTGCGGTCCATAAACTTCTTACCATACGCCTAGTCCTCCATCATGATTAAATCTTGCCAAGCTGGTTTGCTGCAATCTCAAGTGTACCATCGATACTCTGAATCAATTTTTGATTTGTTTCATAGTTTCGTGAAACAGAAATCAGCTCAACCATCTCATTGATGACTGTAACATTGGACTGCTCTAAATATCCGGAAAACAGTCTGGCATCTGCCTCTTTCTCTGTCGCTCCTTCTACCGGGCGGAAATAGTTCTCGCCGTGGTGCTCCAGGAAATTGTAATCTTCAAAATCAGTTACCTGCAGGTAACCAACAATTTCACCTTCCTGCATAATCGCTCCGGACTGATCAAAAGAAGTGGACTTTTTCGGATCAAGAACGATGTGATCGCCGTTTTCATCAAGAACAAAATCTCCGTCTTTCGTCACAAGTTCTCCATTTACATTTAATGTAAAGGAACCGTCACGCGTGTACTTCACGGAAGTCTCACCACTTTTTGTCGTATATTCACAGGCAAAAAAGCCATTCCCGGAAAGTGCCAGGTCAAATACATTGTCTGTCACTTTGAAAGCACCCTGTGAATAATCTGTATAATTTTCTCCGATCTTAACACCGAGGTTCATCGTTCCGATGCCTCTTGCAAGTGCAGGATCCGAGGAATCTTTAATCTTAATTGCAAGGACGTCGTCGAACGACTGGCTCGTCGCGCCCTCCTTTTTAAATCCGACAGTTGCGGAGTTCGCCAAATTGTTCGTCAGCACATCCATACGATTCTGCTGATTCACCATTCCGGTCCATGCTGTATAGAGTCCTTTTACCATAATACTCCTCCCGATGCGACCACTTATACCTCGTCTCTGTAACCTGCCAGGAATTCTACATACTTACCTGTTCCGATTGCCACACATGTCATCGGGTCTTCTGCCGTCATCGTATTGATACCTGTCTTAGCATAGATTAAATCCTCTAAGCCGCGAAGGAGACTTCCTCCTCCTGTCAGAACAATACCTCTGTCAGCGATATCTGCCGCAAGCTCCGGCGGTGTCTTCTCAAGCACGCTGTGAATCGTATCGATAATCTGTGAAGTTGCCTCTCTTAAAGCTTCCTCTGTCTCTTCGCTCGTCACTTCTACTGTGCGCGGAAGTCCCGTAACAAGGTTACGTCCTCTTACTTCCACGGAATCCACTTCCGGTCTCTTATAAGCAGAACCGATTTTAATCTTAAGGTCTTCAGCGGTTCTCTCACCAATCAATAAATTGTGTTTCTTTCTCATATAACGGACAATAGCTTCGTCAAAATCATCTCCCGCAATCTTGATGGAAGCGCTTACTACCGTTCCTCCGAGGGAAATAACTGCGATGTCGGAAGTACCTCCTCCGATATCAACGATCATATTTCCGCATGGTTTTGAAATATCAATTCCTGCACCGATAGCTGCTGCGATAGGCTCCTCGATAATAGAAACCTCTCTTGCACCTGCCTGGTAAGTTGCATCCTCAACCGCTTTTTTCTCAACTTCTGTGACACCGCTCGGTACACATACAGCGATACGCGGCTTACGGAATGTTTTCTTTCCGAGTGCCTTCTGGATAAAATATTTCATCATTTTTTCTGTTACGGTATAATCTGAAATTACACCCTGTCTGAGCGGTCTGACCGCTACGATATTACCCGGTGTACGTCCGAGCATAAGTCTTGCGTCCTCTCCGATCGCTTTGATCTTATTCGTGTCGCGGTCAAATGCCACAACGCTCGGCTCTTTTAAAACAACACCCTTGCCTCTGATATAAACAAGAATGCTGGCAGTTCCTAAGTCAATTCCGATATCTGTGTATTGCATCTTTCTTCCCCTTTCATGGTTTGTTTTTTATTGGTATAGCGGAAACCATTTGTTCCGCTCTGCTCATCCAAATCTGCATACGCTCAATTATTATAGCGCACTTTTATGCCATTTTCAAAGGGTTTTCATAGAATTTACATATTTTTTCGTGAACTTCCTTAAACAAGGACAAAGACGCACAGGTTTTGGAGGAAATCTTCCCTGAAAATCTGTGCGTCCATGCCTTGATATACTGCTTTCAGTCAACTTGTTCGTTAATATTATCGGCCAATTCTTTGAAAACCTTTAGAGCATTTTTATCTTTCGAGCATTTTTTTAATATAAATTCCTGTGTAGGATCCCGGAACAGCAGCTACTTCCTCAGGTGTTCCTTTTGCAATAATCTCGCCGCCGTTCTCACCGCCTTCCGGACCGATATCAATAATATAGTCCGCCGTCTTAATCACATCGAGATTGTGTTCAATGACAAGCACGGTATTTCCACCCTCCGTCAATCTGTGCAAGATTTCCACAAGCTTGTGTACATCCGCAAAGTGAAGCCCTGTTGTCGGCTCATCTAATATATAAATGGTTTTTCCCGTGCTGCGCTTCGAAAGCTCTGTCGCAAGCTTAACACGCTGTGCCTCTCCGCCGGAAAGCGTTGTCGACGGCTGTCCGAGCTGCACATAGGAAAGTCCCACATCATAAAGCGTCTGTATTTTACGGTGGATCTGCGGAAGATTCTCAAAGAAAGTAAGCGCTTCCTCCACCGTCATTGCCAGTACATCCGCAATGCTTTTACCTTTGTATTTTACATCGAGCGTTTCTCTGTTGTAACGCTTTCCGCCGCAGACTTCACAAGGAACATAAACATCCGGAAGGAAATGCATCTCTATCTTGAGAATACCGTCTCCGCTGCAGGCCTCACAGCGTCCGCCCTTGACATTAAAACTGAAACGCCCCTTTTTATATCCTTTTGCCTTTGCATCCTGCGTAGAAGCAAATAAATCACGGATCTGGTCAAACACCCCTGTATAGGTCGCAGGATTGGAACGCGGCGTCCTTCCGATCGGCGACTGATCAATATTAATCACTTTATCAAGCTGATCAATCCCTTTAATTGCTTTGTGTTTGCCCGGAATTGTGAGTGCGCGGTTCAAATCATGCGCCAGTCTTTTGTAAATAATTTCATTGACAAGCGATGACTTTCCGGAGCCGGAAACTCCTGTTACACAAGTCATAACTCCAAGCGGGATGTCAACATTTACATTTTTCAGATTATTCTCTGCTGCTCCGGTTACCTTAAGGTAACCCGTTGCCCGTTTACGCATCTTAGGAACCGGAATTTTTTTCTCACCGCTTAAGTATTGTCCCGTCACAGACTCCGGCACCTTCATAATGTCTTCCGCACGTCCCTCGGCAATGACTTCTCCGCCGTGGCTTCCTGCCCCCGGCCCGATATCTACAATCCAGTCTGCCTCGCGCATGGTATCCTCATCATGTTCTACCACAAGAAGCGTATTTCCAAGGTCGCGAAGACGTTTCAGCGCTGCCAGCAGCTTGTCATTATCTCTTTGATGCAGACCGATGCTCGGTTCATCCAAAATATAGCACACTCCCACAAGGCCGGAACCAATCTGCGTTGCAAGACGGATACGTTGTGCCTCACCGCCCGAAAGAGTTCCCGTCGCACGCGAAAGTGACAAATATTCCAGTCCGACATTCACCAAAAATCCAACGCGGTTTCGAATCTCTTTAATAATTCTTCTTCCGATGAGCTGCTGCTGTTCTGTCAGCTCCAAGTTTTCCAAAAATTCATGGAGCCTCCGGATAGACATAGACGTAATTTCATGTATATTTTTATCTGCAATCGTCACAGCAAGAGATTCTTTTTTCAGACGCATTCCGCCGCACTCTTCACACGGTGTAATGCTCATAAACGCTTCATACTCCTGCTTCATTGTCTCGGAACCGGTCTCGCGGTAGCGGCGGTTCATATTTTTAATCAAGCCCTCAAACGCAACCGGATAAACACCTTTTCCGCGCTGTCCCTCATAGTAAACATCGACTTCTTCCCCGCCAGTACCGTGAATCAGCACACGGCGCACTTCCTCCGGATAATCCTGAAACGGTGTGTCCAGGCTGAAATTGTATCTCTTACAAAGCGCCTGCAAAATCGCATTCGTAAAGCTTCCCTTTTGATAGCACGACTGCCACCCCATCGCCACAATCGCACCTTCATTGATACTGAGCGACTCATCCGGAATCATAAGTTCTGTCGCAAACTCCATCTTATATCCAAGACCGAAACAACACGGACACGCGCCGAACGGATTATTGAACGAAAAACTGCGCGGCTCAATCTCATCAATACTGACACCGCAATCCGGACACGAAAAACTCTGGCTGAAATTCATCGCCTCTCCTTCACCGGTATCGACAACAAGAAGACCTTCTGCCAGTTCAAGAGCATTTTCCACAGAACCTGTCAAACGTTTTTCAATACCTTCTTTCATCACCAGACGGTCCACCACAATTTCGATCGTATGTTTAATATTTTTATCGAGCTTTATTTCCTCGGAAAGTTCATACATGTTTCCGTCAATACGCACACGGACATAACCGCTTCTCTTTGCACGGTCAAGCACCTTGACATGTTCTCCCTTGCGCCCGCGGACAATCGGCGCCAAAACCTGCAGCTTTGTGCGCTCCGGAAGCGTCATAATCTGGTCCACCATTTGGTCAACCGTCTGCTTCGCAATGACTTTTCCGCACTTCGGACAATGTGGCGTTCCGACACGCGCATACAACAATCGGAAATAGTCATAAATCTCCGTCACGGTTCCGACCGTAGAACGCGGATTGCGGTTCGTCGACTTCTGGTCAATAGAAATCGCCGGCGAAAGCCCTTCAATATTTTCCACATCCGGTTTCTCCATCTGACCGAGAAACATACGCGCATACGAAGACAGAGACTCCATATAGCGCCTTTGTCCCTCCGCATAAATCGTATCAAATGCAAGTGACGATTTTCCCGAACCGGAAAGTCCGGTCAAAACAACCAACTCATTTCTCGGAATATTCAAATCAATATTTTTCAAATTGTGCTCTTTGGCACCTCTTATTTTGATAAATTCTTTTTTCTCGCTCATAACTCATCCCTTAAGTTAAATTTAATCATATGTCACATTCGCCAAATTGACGTATGCATAAAGATCATCCACAAAAGCTCTCTCTGCATTTTCAAATACAACAACGTCCGGCTTAAGCGTCTCCACATAATATTGCATCCGCTCGTAATTTTGGCGCGAAATCATATATACTTCCCGATATCTCGGCGTAAAAAAATGTGCATTATCCTGTAAAAAGCTATCCTGTAAAATCAGAATTGTCTGGTCTGACTGCGCATTTTCATTCACAAAATGTTGCACACTCGTACCTTCCATATGCTCTAATTTGAAAGAAAGCTCATAGTCTTGTATCGTACTGTCCCTGTAATACTGCGACGGTGTAAATACATACACTTTCTCCTTAAGCGGAAGTGAAACAAATTCCATCGCAGTCTCTTTTACCGAAACATTGTAGTCGCCTGTATCCAAAAGCGGCACTTCCTGATTTTCTTCCATAATCTTGACGTTCAAAATCTGCAGCGCATAGAAAGCACCATACGCATTCCAGTGCGCCGTATCATACCTTGTATTATAAAGCTGCCTGTATTTCTTCATCTCCTGATACTCTTCAATCGGAATGACATAATCCACTCCTGCATCATCAAGCTTTCTTGCCAGCATCTCCATGATGCTTTCTTTGCTCTCATCTACATGAATGTAATCCGGCATATACTCTCCGTAAACCGTCTTTTTATCCAGTCCCGCCAAAAAGAAAAACGGAATCCCCTGTTTTTCCAAATATTCATCCGTGCGGTCTAAATATGTCACAAAATCATCAATGAGTTTCTCATCCGTCGCCAGATTCTGGTATGCCCGGATATAATCTTTATCTGCCGGGAACACTTCGCCGTTTTTGCCGTACATATGCATATCATCAGAAAACTCCCCGAAGACAGAATGCACCGCTGTCATGTAGGTCTGCACCGCCTCCTCACGGAAACCGACGCGGTCTTCCACATAATGCCCGTACCATTCATTAAGTTCGCGGCTGAATCCCCAGCCCGGCCACATTGTCATACGACGATTTTCCAACGTTGAATCAATGACCTCCGTCGTGTCAAGCATACAAAACGGAACAAAAATCATACCGACAAACGCAAGGCAGAATATGAAGTTCAGTATTTTCATTTTTTTCGTTTTCATCATTTTTCATTCCTTCAGCCTTAATTAAAAACGGAAATAGATAAACGGATTATACGAACTGTTTATGATATACATAAAGCAAATCGCCAAAAGCACAAGCAGTCCGACACGCTTTATAATCTCCGCAAAAAACATAACGTTCTGCGGCAATTGTTTTTTCGAAATACGGTTCCAAACTACTTTCCACGGAATACAGGCCAATAATGCAACCACCATATAGAAAGACATCTGGTTGGTCAGATAGAACCGCAGTCCGTACGCCGTAAATGCTCCCGCATTGGCTCCGAACATCACTGCAAGGTATTCTGAAAACTGTCTAAGATCCACAATTCCGAACAATACCCAACCAAGCATCACCACAAGCATCGTATAAATCCAGCCGAGCACAGACGTTACTGCATTTGTCTTTTCCCCGACAATTCCCTTTGTCGTCAGGAATCTCTCAAGCAAAATAAAGAACCCATGCCAAACTCCCCAAAGCAAAAATCCCCAGGCTGCTCCATGCCAGATTCCTGTAGCCAAAAATACGATTGCCAAATTTACATACACATTGCCCCTGCGGTTCCCACCAAGCGGAATGTAGAGATAATCACGGAACCATCCGGACAGTGAAATATGCCACCGGCGCCAGAATTCGCGCACCGAACGTGAGATATACGGATAGTTAAAATTCTCCATAAATTCAAATCCGAATATGCGTCCCAAACCGATTGCCATATCCGAATATCCCGAGAAATCAAAATAAATCTGTAATGTATATGCAAGCGCGCCGAGCCACGCAACCTGCGCGCTCATCGTTGCAAAGTCTCCTGTCATGATAGAGTTTGCCAATTCTCCGGTCATATTTGCAAGTATCGCTTTCTTTGCCAGACCGATGACAAAACGCTCAATTCCCGATGCAAAACGCTCGGCCGAATGCACGCGCACCCCCAATGACCCGCTTACATCTTTGTAACGCACAATCGGTCCCGCAATGAGCTGCGGAAACATGGAAATATAAAGTGCGAGACGAAACGGATTGCGCTGCGCCTCCTCACCGCGGTAAACATCGATCACATACGACAATCCCTGGAACGTATAAAACGAAATACCAATCGGAAGCGCAATCGAAAGCACCGGAATCTGCGGCAGCAATCCATGCAACATTTCCGAAGCAAATGCAAGATATTTAAATACAAACAAAATTCCGATATTGAGCAGTACGGCAATTGCCACCGCTGTCTTTTTCTGCACGCCTGTACTTTTTTTGGACTTTTCGCCCGCATTACAATGTGCAAGCCACATACCGAGACTGTAATTTACCAGAATCGACCCAAGCATCACCCACACAAACTTCGGCTCACCCCAGGCATAAAAGAACAAACTCATAAAAAGCAGAAAATAGTTCTTTAGCCTAGACGGCA
Organism: Lachnospiraceae bacterium; assembly: GCA_045546735.1. Taxonomy (GTDB): domain Bacteria; phylum Bacillota; class Clostridia; order Lachnospirales; family Lachnospiraceae; genus SVFI01. The sequence goes on from JAZQDJ010000044.1 coordinate 14,202, forward strand.
TAAGATAATAGCCTATAATTGTTATCGGTAAAAATGCACATAAAAATATTATGGTGGAAAAAACCATGGTTATCCCTCTATTTCATGTAAATGTTTTTTCAGTTCCATCATCTGATCACGAAGCTGTGCTGCCGTCTCAAAATCAAGGTCTGCAGCAGCCTTCTGCATCTGTTTTTGTACCTTCTTAATCAATTCAATCAACTCATCCGCACTCATGGACTCGACATCTTTTTCCATGCGGGTATCCTTCGAATCAACCTTCTTCGAAATACTGATCAGGTCACGTATTTCTTTCTTAACCGACTGCGGTGTAATTCCGTGCTCACGGTTATATTCATCCTGAATCCTGCGGCGTCTCTCCGTCTCCTCAATCGCACTCTTCATCGAGTCGGTCATCGTATCTGCATACATAATTACATGACCGTTTACATTACGCGCCGCACGTCCGATGGTCTGCACGAGTGAAGTTCGCGAACGCAAAAAGCCTTCTTTATCCGCATCCAAAATTGCCACAAGTGATATCTCCGGAATGTCAAGTCCCTCTCTCAGAAGGTTAATACCGACAAGCACATCAAAGACATCCATACGCATATCACGGATAATCTCCGCACGCTCCAGCGTATCAATGTCAGAATGCAGGTACTTCACGCGGATACCAACCTCTTTCATATAGTCGGTCAAGTCCTCCGCCATCTTCTTCGTCAGCGTTGTGACAAGCACTTTATTTTTATTGGCCGTCTCTTTTTTTACCTCGGCAATCAGATCGTCAATCTGACCTTCGACCGGACGCACGTCCACCTCCGGGTCTAAAAGTCCGGTCGGACGGATTACCTGCTCGACACGCAAAAGCTCATGCTCTGCCTCATACTCTGCCGGCGTTGCAGACACAAACAAAAGCTGGTCAATTTTATTTTCAAACTCTTCAAAATTCAGCGGACGGTTATCGAGCGCCGACGGAAGACGAAATCCATAATCCACAAGCGTCGTCTTACGCGAACGGTCTCCATGGAACATCGCACGAATCTGCGGAACCGTCATATGCGACTCATCGATAATAATCAGATAATCATCCTTAAAATAATCCATCAGAGTCATCGGCGTCTCGCCCTCCGCCATTCCGTTCAGATGGCGGGAATAGTTCTCAATACCGGAACAAAATCCTGTCTCCATCAACATCTCAACATCAAAATTCGTACGCTCGCTGATACGCTGCGCCTCCAAAAGTTTGTCCTCGCCCTTGAAGTATTTTACCTGCTGCTCCATCTCTTTTTCAATCTCTCCGCAGGCATGTAAAATCTTCTCCCGCGGAACCACATAATGCGAAGCCGGAAAAATAGAAATATGATTGAGTATCGCATGCACTTCACCTGTCAGTCCGTCCACCTCTGCGATGCGGTCAATCTCATCCCCGAAAAACTCGACACGGATAATATAATCACTTCCCTGCGCCGGATTGATTTCCAGCACGTCGCCGCGCACCCGGAAACATCCGCGGTCCAAGTCCAAATCATTCCTGTCATACTGAATCTCAATCAGTTCATGAATAACGTCATCGCGATCCTTAATCATACCCGGACGAAGCGACACCATCATGTTCATATAGTCATCCGGACTACCGATACCGTAAATACACGACACGGAAGCCACGACAACAACATCACGGCGCTCTGCCAAAGAAGCCGTCGCCGAAAGGCGGAGCTTGTCAATCTCATCGTTAATCGAAGAATCCTTTTCAATATAAGTATCTGTCGAAGGCACATACGCCTCCGGCTGATAGTAATCATAATAGGACACGAAATACTCAACTGCATTTTCCGGGAAAAATTCTTTAAACTCACCGTAAAGCTGTCCCGCAAGCGTTTTGTTATGTGCAATCACAAGCGTCGGCTTATTCAGCGCAGCGATAATATTGGCCATCGTGAATGTCTTTCCGGAGCCGGTCACACCGAGCAGTGTCTGAAATTGATTTCCTTCTTTAAACCCCGTAGCCAGCGCCTCGATTGCCTGCGGCTGATCACCGGTCGGCTGATACGCGGAGTGCAAGATAAATTTATCCATAATTCTCCTTTTTCCTATCGAATATATGTTCTAATATAGTATACCACAAAAATCTGAAAAGTATAGTGGCAATTCAGCCTGATTCCGCTTGTTTTCCCGAGACAAAACGATAGATTATCCCGGAAATTGCCCGGAAATCATATATACCAATACTTATTCTGGCAATATATATGTAAATTTTTGCAGCAAAATCATCTATGATTTTTGTATTTCACAAATATATATGTAAAAACAAGCAGTTTCGCGCCGACTTTGGTTGACATAATGTGTTTCCGTCGTTTTTCACTCTTATTTTTCCTATATATCACTTTAAAAATCAAGTCCTATCTGAAAATCGCTCAAAAAAATACATATATATTGCACTATAATATTTCATTCTATATGTTTCCCGACAAATCATCGGCAATTTCCCGACAAACCATCGGCAATTTCCGGGCATATCCCGGACATATTCCCGCCACTTTCCGCAAAATCATACAAACATCTCCACAAATATCCCATAAGCAAATCCACACAAAACACCGAAAGGTCTTGGAAACCAAACTGCCCCAAGACCTTTCACAAACCTTTTACACACTTATTCTATTTTTCTTTACTGGCATCTTCCAAAGCCTGTGAGAACTTATCCCACATAGCACCGTAACCTTCCGAAGACGGTTTGACCGGCTTTTTAATCTTGTTCTCATCATCAATCAGGATTTTGCCGCTCTTGCCCATCATAAGGACACGCGTTCCGAGCGTAATTGCCTCCTGAATATTGTGCGTGATGAAAATAAATGTAACTTCCTCTGTTGTGGAAATCTTATAAAGCTCCTTCTGCAGACTCTTACGGGTGATGGCATCGAGCGCCGCGAACGGCTCATCCATCAAAATAATCTGAGGCTTCAAAGCAAGCGCTTTTGCAATCGCAACTCTCTGCTTCATACCTCCGGAAAGTTCATGCGGATAATACTTCTGATATCCGTCAAGTCCTACCATTTCAATATATTTGTCAGAAATCTTTTTGAGTTCTGCTTTGTCCTTAATCCCTTTAAGCTTTAGCGCATACTGAACATTTTTTTCCACGGTTTTCCAAGGATACAGCTGGTTGTAATCCTGGAAGACCATAATACGGTCCGTGGACGGCTTTGTTACAACTTCACCGTTACACTCAATCGTCCCCTCATAATCTTCAAATCCTGCGACGCAGCGCAGAAGTGTTGACTTTCCGCAACCTGACGGTCCGAGAATACAAATAAACTCTCTCTCTTTTACTGTCAGATTTAAGTTGTCCAAAATCTGATTTGTTCCCCCCGGCGACGTGAAAGATTTTGATAAATTCTTTACTTCCAATACTGTTTTCATTATCTTACCATCCCCCACTTCTTCACTGTATTCTTTTCGATTGTACGGAACAGACCGTACTCAATCACCACACCGACGATAATAATCAAAAAGATGGCTGCATACACACTTGCATAATCGATCCAAATGGTTCTTGCATTGTTGATAAACACACCGATACCTGCGGACTGTGCAGCACCGAAAATCATCTCCGCACTGATAAGTCCTCTCCAGGCTCTTGCCCAACCTACCTTAATACCGGAAAGCATGTTTGCAAATGAAGCCGGAATATAAACACCGAATACAAGACCGACTGTGCTCAGTCCGATATTTTTACCGGATTCCACATAGATACGCGGCGTTGTCTTAAATCCGTCAATGATATTACGCGACATCGGCCATACAACAGAATGAATAACTAAAATCAAGATAGACGTATCGTTCGCACCGATGGTAATCATTAAAATCGGCAAAAGCGCCACACCCGGAAGCAGGTCAAATACAGAGACAACAAGATTGTAAATCGAATCGAAAATCTCGCTGACAGCTGACAATCCGGAAAATAAGATTGCAAGAACAATACCGATTCCGAGTCCCTTGATAATAGAAACAAGAGAATGTCCCAAATATACAAGAATCGTTCTCTGAGGGTCCGTAAAACTGCTGATCAGACTTTTAAAAATCGCATCCAGCGTCGGAAAACCCATAATATTTCTCTGCGTTGCATATACCTGCCAAAAGATAATACATGCAATCACAAAAATAATTTGTGCAATTATATTTTTGTATTTTTTCATTTGCTCATCCTTTACCGTAAAACCCGATTATTCAGATACAACATTGTCATATTTGAACTCGTCCATAGTTACTTCTTTTGTAATAAATCCCGCACTGTACATAAAAGATGCCATGTCGTCTGCGCCGCGCAGCTGCGGGAAGAACTGACAATCCTCTTCGCTCAGGTAGCTCATAACTGTTTCACGGTCAAGGTCGAGATAATCTACTTCAATGTCCGCCAAGCCTTCCATATCGCTTCCGATAAATTCAAACGACTGGTCAAACGCAGCGCAAACCGCATTGTAAAGTTTCTCATCTTTCACAACGTTGTCAGATGCCATCGCAAGAAGGAAACTGTTTCCGCTCGGCCATACTTCATTAATCTCTGCAAGCTCATTATAAGCTTCATTCTCTCTCTCCTGATAAATGAACGGAGATGAAGTCAAATGCAATTTTACCGTTCCGGATTCAAGCGCTGCCATACCTTCTGCATGAGACATTGCCTGTATATTGTTGTCGAGCGCATGGGCGTCTCCGAGGTTTTTCTCTGCTGCCATCGCAAGCAAAATGTGCTGGATAGAACCCGTATTTACAAGAGCTATTTTGTCCTCACTTGTAATATCCGCAAGACTCTGAATGGATGGGTCGTTACTCATAAGACCGTGGGACTGAGAACAAAGATTGGAAATCGCTTTGTACGGAACACCCGCTGCCACACCCGAAACCGCCGGTCCGAGACCCATACATCCGATATCAATTGTTCCTCCGATAATACCTTCATTAATCGCCGCACCGGAATCAAGTTTCACATACTCCACTTCAATCTCTCCGTCATAGTTAGCTTCAATTAACTCTTTCACTTCCATCACGTGAATCGGTGCATAACCGATACCGCCCTGATATGCAATGGTAATCTTTTTTGCGTCCTCTGTCTGCTGCGCATCTGAGCCGCACGCTGTGAGCGCAAATACCATACTCACGCTGAGTAACAAAGCCATAAATTTTTTCATCATAAAAAATTCCTCCTTTTACTTCTGACTATTCGTCAGTCTCGTCCACCAAATGACTGATTAATTCCTTACATGCTCCTGACATAAATAATTCCTTGTTATAGGCAACATATATATTTCGGCCGGATATGCTGTCCGGAAGCGGATATACGCAAATACTGCTAAGATCCTGATTTCCTTCCAAAGCGCCTTCCGATGCAAAGCAGCAAGCCTCCCCTTTTACTACAAGGTTTACTGCTGTGGACACTTGATTTACCGTGATTTTATTCTCCGGAACAATTCCGTTTGCTTCAAAAAACTGTTCCATCTGCTCATGAAGCGGCTGTCCCGGTTCCAAAAAGATAAATTCCTCACTGTCGAGCATCGTGTAATCAAACAACTCTCCGCTCTCACCCGGCTTTACCTGATACTCCTTTATTTTTTCATTTAAAGGATTCTCTTTCGGAACACATAAATATATCTTTTCCTGTTTGATCCGTTTTGTTTCAAAGTTTTTCGGAATATCTTCACTCGTGCTCACAAAGCAGCTGAGTTCTCCCTTTGTCGCCATATCAATCAATTCCGCAAGAGGTGAAGACTTAATGTCGATGCGGTACTGCGGATGCTCTTTTCGAAGTGCAATCACTGCATCCGTCACCACCGACTCCACATAAGCTACAGGTCCGCCAATCGTCACTTTACTGTTCATCTCCTGGCGGTAATTATCAATTCTCTGCTGAAAATCGTCCGCCAGCACCTGCATTTTTTTCAGATAATCAAAATAAAGTTCTCCTTCCGGTGTAAAAGTAATCGGAACTTTCTTCCGGTTAAAAATTTTAAATCCGAGTTCATTCTCGAGCGCCGTCAGTCCCGAACTTAAGGCCGGCTGGGAAATACCGAGATGCGCTGCTGCCTTACTCAAATTTCCATGCTCTACAATTTGAATTACGTAATTGTCATATACTCTTCTGTCCATTTCCACATATTTCCTTTTACTTATATGGCATAACCGTTTTCTTATGTTAGTTTACTGCGATTGCATCGAGATGTCAAGAAAAATTAAAATTAGCGACAAAAAAAGAACCTGATTTCTCAGATTCTTTCTATATCTTGTTCAATTTTATTCCTCAATTCTTTCGAAATTTCCGGATGAAATTTTCTCGCAAACAAGCATCCGCTCGCCATGACCGCCTCGTAATCCTCTTCTGTCAGATATGCCGGACTCGAACCGTCACCTTTGCTCCAGTCCATATATCGAAGCTCTTTGTCAACTACCTTCTGCGACCACTTGTCATGGTTCATAAACAGGGTCTGGAAAAAAAACTCCTCCGGAACCTGGCATTTATACAAATCGTTCCAAAACTCTTCATGGCGTGACACATACTCAACCACATAGGCTGCTGCCTCTTTTGGCATGGAAATGTAAACAAGTCCTTTGTAGATGCGCGTAAACTCACCGATGCCCTCACGGAACACACCACAGGCTTTTTGGAGTTTCACTGTCATGTGCTGAATCATCCAAAGTACTTTGTTTTTGACATTTTTATCCTGAAACCAGTTGTAATACCGATAGCGTACTGTCACTGTCTCCGGAAGATCTTCCGGCCGGATATAACTCATATAAATATTCTCACAGGCAAGAAACTGCTCGTCGAGTTTTACCGGCGACACAAGAGGAAAGTCCTCTCCGGTCAACATGTGCATATAGGAAACATCCTCATTTCCCACTGCCATCATGACAAGTTTTAAAATTGCACGCACATGATTAAATCCGCCCCACTTGATATCGTATTTGCGGATGGCCATGCAGCCCGGAATCTGATTGAGTTTCTCAATATCCTCATCCGTAATCGTACGGCTCTTTTTGTCAATGTGAATATAAACATAACCGTTTTTTGCAAACATATCTGCCAGCCCAAAAAGCGATCCTGCATCTTTGTACGCCGTAATTAAATAGGCCTGTTTCATTATTTTATTTCTCCCGACAGAATTTCTATCGCTCTCTCAAGCTGATTGTCCGTTCCGTCTTCTACATATTTTTCAACATCTAATTTTACTTCTTCGTCCGGCGATACACCGACTTCATGGATATCATTTCCCTTCGGCGTGTAATAGTGGCTGATTGTAAGTTTCAGTCCGGAACCATCTGACACACCAAACACCTTCTGCACGATACCTTTACCGAATGTTGTTGTTCCGACCAATGTTCCGATACCGTAATCTTTGACAGCTCCTGCCAGAATCTCTGCAGCCGAAGCACTGTTTTCATTAATCAGCACTACAAGCGGAACTTCTAGCTGATGCGCTCCGTTTGATGCATATTCTTCGCGTTCACCTTTTTTATCCTCCATATAAACAATGAGGCCTTCCGGTAAAATCATACGCGAAATTTCAACAACACTTGTGAGCGTTCCTCCCGGATTACCGCGAAGGTCAATGATGAGACCTTTCATTCCATCTTCTCTTGCCTGCGCAAGCTTTTCTTCAAACTGGCTGCTCGTTACTTCCTCAAACTGTGTAATTGTAATATTTGCAATTCCGTTCTCCAACATTTCATAAGTTACTGTCGGAGCTTCGACGCGTCTGCGCGTTACCGGGATTTCCAAAAAGTCCGTCTCGCCGACACGTGAAATGGTCAGCACAACTTCTGTATTTTCTTCTCCTTTAATCAAAGCTACTACTTCCGTCGTTGTCATACCATACGTATCAACACCGTCCACTTTGACTAAAACATCCTCTGCTTTCAGTCCGGCCTCTTCTGCCGGTGTTCCTTCAATAATACCCGTCAACTTGCAATACTGCGTCTCCGGATCCAGTCCGACATAAGCACCGATACCATAGTAAATACCGCTCGTTGATTCCTGCAATTCCTGCAATTCTTCTAACGTATAATACTCAGAATACGGATCGCCTGTCGCTTCCACAATTCCGCGGTAAAGACCTGTCTCCAAATCCTCTTTGCTAATCTCGCCCAAATAATACTCATGAATGGTATCTTCAATAATTCCGAGTTTTTGTAAAGATAATGCGTTAATCGCACTTTCCGTCGCATCAGTCTGGGATGCTTTTGCGCCCATCACACGGACATCTTTGCTTTTTCCCATCTGCACAAGATAAATCACACAGGAAATCAAAATTGCAACTACCAGTCCGGCAATCATACCGCCGAGGAACCAGTTTCTCTTCAAAAGAGACTTCTCTTTCTTATTCTCTTTTATTTGCACAAGAACTTCCTGCTGCTCTACTTCCTGTGTCTCTATCATAATTTAACATTCCCTTTCCGCTTATAAATAATTCCAAGGACTCACATATCCTCCGTTCAGACGCACGCTGAAATGAAGATGCGGACCCGTCGAACGTCCTGTGGATCCGACCGCTGCAATCTCCTCCCCCTTTGACACAATATCGCCTTTTGATACATATAGTACCGAAGCATGCATATAAATCGTAAACAATCCGCCGCCATGGTCAATCATAATATAATTTCCCATCGTGTTACTGTATGTAGCAGCAATAACCTCACCGTCTGTCGCTGCCAGAATCGGACTTCCTGTCGGAGCTGCCATATCAACACCGTTATGGAACTGCTGCACACCTAAAATCGGATGTGTTCTCCAACCATAATCGTCGGAAATACGCGTATATGAAGGGGCCGGCCAGCAAAACTCTCCGCCGCTGTACTGCGCATCGTTTTCGGACACTCCCATCTGTTTACGCTTCTCTTTTGCTGCAGAAACCGACGCTTCCAAAGCACCGATTAAATCATCCTGCTCCGCAATCATGTCTTCATATTCTTTGATTGCCTTCTCTTTATTTGCAATATCCGTCTGGTATTCTTTTATTTCTTCCTGCTTTTCATCAATCAGTCCCTGCATCTGATCCTGTTGCTTTTTCACGTCCTGACGAACCGTTTCCAAAGCTTCTTTCTGGGATGCAAGTTCCTTTTCCAATGCTTCCACTTTTACTTTCGTCTCTTCATACGTATCAAGCATCCGTCTGTCATAAGCCGACACCTGTTCAATATACTCGGCTTTATTCAACATTTCACTGAAACTTGAACAAGAAAGTAAAATCTCGATAAAAGACATGGATCCGTGCTCATACATAAACTGAATACGGATTTTCATATCTTCATACTGTTTTTCAATGTTTTCTTTTGCCTCGGCAAGTTTTTCTACCGTATGCTCATGCTCTGTCTCTTTTTCCTCAAGAAGACTTTCCACTTCCATAAGCTTCATCGAAACCTGACTCATTTCATTGTCAAGTTCTACGACATGACCTGCCAATTCATCCTTTGCTTCCTGCAAAGACTCTTTCAATGCCTGTGCCGCCTCAAGATTGCTCTGCAGTTCTTTCTTTTCACTCTTCGCATCCGAAAGGGCTGCACTGTCATTCTTAATCTGTTCATCCAGACTTTCTTTTGTGTCTGCAACAACAGAACAAGGAACCATCAAAAACATAATTGCGGCAAGAAAAAATCCAAGCCATCTTTTTGTTCTTATCATGCTGTCATTTTCTCCTGTACATTATTCCACGTCGATGGACGTTTCCGTGAAGGCTCATTATTTCATATTCACAATCAGACGCGAATATGTTTGCGAACCGTCGAAAAACTTCCGATAAATCCGATACCGATACCAATCATAAGCGAAACCGGAATCAGCACCTGGAACACCTGCTCTACCGTCAGGAATTTCAAAAGCTGCGTCAACATCTGGAATCTCGTCGATAAATAGTCCAGTACATTGTTATAGATAAAGTATATGATTGCAAGCGGTAAAAGCGAACCGAATGCACCGATCAGCATACCTTCAATCACAAACGGAGCTCTGACAAAAAAGTCGGTCGCACCGATATATTTCATAATATTAATCTCTTCTTTACGGACAGAAATACCGATTGTAACCGTATTACTGATCAGGAATACGGAAACCGCCAAAAGAATTGCAATAATACCGATAGAAACATAACCAATCAGCTTGTTCATACCGGAAAGTGTATTCGCCGTAATGTCCGAACGGTTTACTTTGCGCACGCCTTGAATGGACTCCAAATAAGTCACAAGACTATCCTGCATGGAAACATCATTCAGATATACTTCATAGTTTTCGGAGTCTTTGATTGGGTTATCATCACCGAAACCTTCCGCATATTCAGCGAGGTATTCCTCCTTAAAACTCTCCCATGCTTCATCCGAAGATACGAAATTCACGCGGGATACCTCTGCTCTCTTTTCAATCATCTGTCCGATTTCCGCAATACGTTCATCGCTTGTGTCCTCGTTAAAAAACACCGTAACTGCCACACCTTCCTGCGCCTCTTTTACGATGTGCTGGAAATTGGCAACTACCGAATAGAAAATACCGAACATAAACAAGCAGGCACTGATTGTCGCCATAGATGCCAGCGAATACCACTTGTTGCGGAAAATATTGATTACGCCCTGTTTTATTGTATAAATTAATGTACTAAATCTCATCGATGTATGTACCTTCCTTCTCGTCACTGACAATAACGCCTTTGTTCATAGTGATTACACGTTTCTTCATCGCATTTACAATCTCACGATTGTGTGTAACGACAACAACTGTTGTTCCTCTTGCATTGATTTCCTCAAACAGCTTCATGATTTCCCACGAGTTCTTCGGATCAAGATTTCCTGTCGGCTCGTCTGCAAGAAGAATCGGCGGATCATTGACAAGTGCTCTGGCAAGTGCCACACGCTGCTGCTCTCCACCGGAAAGCTGTTTCGGTCTCGCTTTATATTTTCCTGCCAAACCTACCGTCGATAAAATTGAAGGAACATTTCTTTTAATTTCTTTGTTCGGGGTCTGTACAATACGCTGTGCAAACGCAACATTCTCATAAACATTTCGATCTTTCAGCAGACGGAAATCCTGGAATACGACGCCGAGACTGCGGCGGTATTTCGGAATCTGTTTGTGACGCAGATTTGCAACATCCATATTATTTACCGTAATCGATCCGGATGTCGGCATTAGTTCTCTTAAAAGCAATTTAATCAGCGTAGACTTTCCTGAACCGCTGTCGCCCACAATAAACACAAATTCGCCGGCTTCAATATGAAGACTGATACCGTTCAGCGCCGGTGCTCCGGTCGAATATGACTTTACAACATTTTCCAATGTAATCATAGGAATCTTTTCTCCTTAATATTAATACTCAAAACTTTCCATATACTTCATGTATTTCGCCACCATCATCGCAATCTTAAACGTAATGGCATCCTCAAAGACACGCAAATCAAGTCCCGTGCTCTTCTGCAGTTTATCCAAGCGGTATACAAGCGTATTTCTGTGGATAAAAAGCTGTCTCGATGTTTCGGAAACATTTAAACTGTTCTCGAAGAATTTGTTAATCGTGACAATTGTCTCCTCATCAAACTCATCCGGACTCTTGTTTCCGAAAATCTCGCGGATGAACATTTTGCAAAGCGGAATCGGAAGCTGATAAATCAAACGGCCGATCCCCAGTTCGCTGTATGCAACAATCTGTCTCTCATCAAAGAATATACGTCCGACATCCAGCGCCATTTTGGCTTCTTTGTAAGAACGGCTCACTTCTTTTAATTCTCCGACCATACTACCATAAGCAATATGTACTTTGGAAGCACCTTCTTTTTCCAGCGCGGCAATAATACTCTTGGCCGCTTGTTCGATTTCTGCCTTTGGTGCATCCTCGCTCGTCTCTTTCACGATAATTACGCTGTTTTCATCAACCGCCGTAGTAAAATCCCTGCTTCCCGCAGGAAGACATGCGCGCACAAGCTCGACAGAATTGATATCTTTTCCGTCCCCCGCCTCTACAATCATAACACTACGCGGTGCTTCCATACGGATATGCAGCTTTTTCGAACGGCTGTAAATATCTACAAGCAAAAGATTGTCTAAAAGAAGATTCTTAATAAAGTTGTCTTTATCAAAACGTTCTTTGTACGCAACAAGCAGATTCTGAATCTGGAACGTCGCCATCTTGCCGACCATATAGACATCCTCTCCCGAACCTGTTGCCACAAGCACATACTCTACCGCCTGCTCATCATAAATTTTAAAGAACTGATACTTGGAAACTTCCTGGCTGTCCGCCGGCGATTTCACAAAATCAACAACAGCACTGACGTAGTCACCCTCACTGTCTACCGTCGAAGCCACCGTCTTCCCATCCGTATCAATCACCGAAAAATCTACTCTGGAAATAGCCTTTAACCCATCCAAAGTATTTTGCAGAATCTGATTTGAAATCATACCTCCACTCCTTCTCCATTACACCTGTTTCAGATATTTATACAATTTTCACAAATAAATACTGCCCCACAAATACCATTTGCACATTACTTTTTTTATTTTAAAACATTTTAACAAAAAAATCTACTTATTTTGCCCACTTTTTTATGCAATTTTCATCATCCTTTTTCTCCCAAAGTATATATACACAAAAAACAGGTATTTAAATCCACTTTTTTGTTTTTTCCGGATTCAAATTAAAGTTTTTTCCTATGGATACCTCTCCTCGTTCGAATCACATATTTTTTCATGAAACCCGAAGAAAAAGTGGATTTATATGTAAAACTTTTCTGAATAGATACTTTTGAAGTAATACCATACGCATTATATATTTCTCCGCAAAAAAGAGCCGGTATACACCGACTCTTCCTATTTCTCTTCTTGATTTTGATACTGTACCACTTTTCTTTGAAACAATTTCTTGGAAAACAGGTCACCGATTTTCCATAATACTTTCTTTTTGTTTGTCGCACGGACAACCTTATCTTTCAACATCAACCATATATGCGCATTCATTTTCATATGATTGTTTTCAAAAAAGCTTTCCCTCTGCGGTGAATCAATATTGGAAATCACAACATCAGGCATCTGCGCATTCATCTCGTTAATCAGCCAGTCTTCCTCCTTCTCTAACGTATCAAGAGAAAAACGACCGACAACACGCAGATTTTGCTGATAACTCTTAAGGCACTCCTCCAACGCCGAAAGCTGTTCCCCGGTTCCTGTCAAAAGATATACCTTGCGCTTACCGCGGACAAGTTTTTTGAGGAACTCTTCCATAAACTCATCGTTTTCGATCTCTTTTACACGATTACGGTTCGCAATTCCCGCTGCGCTTAAAATATCGCTGTCTGCAGCCACCGTCAAATCAATATTCGACAAAAACAGTTTCAAATCTTCGGAACCTTCCGCCGCCATGAGCCCTGTCGTCGTTATGTATGCAATTGTACTTACTTTATTTTCCTTCAGAAAAGCATCCGCTTTCCTCATCGCTTCACGCACGGTATAGTCTTTTAGTTCCACACCGAGCACTTGCATACGTCTCATACTCTATCACCCGCAACACTAAAACCAAATAAGATCCGCAACCATGTATACCAGACAAATGACGACTGACAGAATCAGAGGCCATGTCATAATTTTCCGATTGCCATCCGACACATTTTCATGTCCCTTCTTCGAAAAGAAAAGCAGAAAATGCTGTGTTCTTCCTTCTCTTTTTAAAATCACATAATACAGACACGCTGCTATCGCTGTCGTGATGCACGAAATAATCGCATAAATGGCCACCACGAAACACATTGCCTGCTTGTATGGCATTCCCATCGTCGTCTCAATCATCTGCTGTGACTGCTTAGCATCCATCGCCATTTGTTCCGGATTCTGCATCAAAATCTGTACTACGTTTGTCATATTGATGCAGATATGGAATAACATCGGATAAAAAACACTGCCTGTTCCTTCTATCAAAAGAACGCCGATAATTCCGACAAGAAATGCATAACTCATCTGATTGAAATTCAGATGCATAAGCCCAAACAAAAAGGCCGACATAAGCATTGCCGCAATAAGTCTTCCGCTCCGTCGGTACCCATGGTATATCACACCACGGAATACAAACTCCTCACTCACAGGTCCGATGATTCCAATCATGAGCACAAGCTGCCACCACGGAATCCCCTGCAGAAGCGGCTGAAGATTGTTCACCTCATTTTCCACAAAGAGCATGGAAAATGCATTGACCGTCACAATCAGAGGCATACAAAAATACGTAAGTGCAATCGTCAAAAAGGAAGTAATCCACTTCGGTTTTTCCATCGCAATCAAATCGCGCACCTTCGTCTTCGTTCCAAGCAGAAACATTACCGCAGGAACAATCAGCATAGCCTGACTGAGCAGAAGTGCCGGAATCGCCCCGAGTTTCACATCGATACTCTCCGCCAACAGCGCAATTCCGAAAACCGCAATAATATTAATTATAATTATGGTTGTAAAAAGCCAGTTTGTTTTCTTTGCATTCATACCTTAATCATTCATCATAAAGTTAACAAGTTTATCAATATCTTCCGGCTCATAAGCCAAAAGTTCCAATTCTCCGATTGTCTGATCTGAAAAAATGTTGGCAAGCGACACATACTGTGCAAGCTTTGATTTCAAATTCAGGCGGTCACCCTCTCCTGTCACAAGTTCTACCTTGCCCTTGCAGCTGTCCACTACCTCAAAAAATTTGTCAATATCCGTAATATTCTGAACCCTCATCTCAGTTCTCCTTTTCTTCTCATTTTCTCTCTATTTTTCCCTAGTATAAAGGATGTTATGAAAAAAAGCAATTTTTCACACAAGTCGGATGCTTTCCGGCTCCACTGTAATCTTGCGTTCTTTATACAGTCTTCCCTCTGCACGCTTAAATTCATTCTTGCTCATACCGGTCCACTGACGGATTTTTTCCGGCGAAGATTTGTCTCCGATCGGAAGCTTTCCCGCGTTTTGCTCTAACAGTTCAAGCAATGCCTGCGCATCCGTATCCATCTGTAAATGTGCCTTCTGACGAATTGCCAAATCAAGCTTTCCGTCCTCTTTTACTTTCACCACGCGCGCCGTTACCATATCAAGCACTTCCGGCTTTCCGTAGATTTCTTTTTTCGGAATAAGTGCCGAATATTTATCATCGACCGCCACAAATGCACCGAAATTTGTGCTGATTTCATAAATCATACCTGTCACTTCATCTTCCGCCTGATACGGACTTTCGGTCGAAAGATACGGATACACACGCATCGTCGCGCAAAGACGGCTGCTCTTATCCAAATAAAGAGCCGCAATCACTTCGTCGCCCTCTTTTACCTTAATCGTCTGCTCACGGAACGGAAGGAACAAATCCTTTTCCAGGCCCCAGTCAAGAAACGCTCCCATCTTTCCTACTGCAACGACACGAAGACGCGCCGTCTCCCCAAGCATAAGTTTCGGCGTATTCGTCGTCGCTATCGGTCTGTCCTGCGAATCTTTATATAAAAATACTTCTATCTGATCTCCCGGGCGAAGTCCCGCCGGAACCTGCTTTGCCGGAAGTAATACTTTATTTTCTGTATCTGTGGCATTCTCGGCAAGATATACACCGAAATCCACTTTTTTTACCATGACCAATGTCTGTTTCTGTCCGAATAACATAGTTTCCTCATTTCTATTTCTGATTACAAAATTCCACATTTGCATAAGGTGCCCCTTCTGCATCGCAGAGCGCTACACCGATACTTCCCTCTTTTGCTTTATACACAACCGGATATAACAAATCCCCGAGCACAGCTGACTTGTGATACGTTGCACGCATGCGGCAAATCGCAAAATCCTCCGGAAGATAATCACACGCAATCGCAACATACTGCGCATTGTTCACGTGATGATTTGTATCAAGATGATGTGCTTTCACCTCTACCGGTGCCAGCGTCTCGCCTTCTCCCTCAAACGTAATCTTACGGTCAAGATACTCCATCTCATACGGCGGCTCAATCACATATTTTTCCATCATCACATCCGTCGGCTTCATCGGTCTTCCCGTGTCGGTATTTAAAAATGTCCAAAGTGTATTGGCAACTGCTGCCATTTCACCGTCTGCATCCACCATTCCGAAATTACGTGACCCGAGACACAATCTGAAATCATACGGATGCGTCTGAATCTTTACCTGTTCTCCGAGTTTCGGGTATCTGTTAATATCTATCTGCCAAGAATTCATCACCCAGACGCCATGCAGTTTTTCTAAGTATTCTACACCGACACCTAAGTCCTCTGAATGGAATATAGCACAATCCTGGAAATAATTCAGCAAAGAAAGCAATGTCAGCTTTGAATCACTCCCTACCTCGCTGTATCGTATTCTTCCGTCAAATGCGTACATACGCCCATCTCCTTTTACACTTCCAAAACATTCCCATGAAACAAAAAACGTGTATTCCGTTGAATAGAATACACGCTTACCAGCTGGGCTACAAGGATTCGAACCTTGAAATGACGGAGTCAGAGTCCGTTGCCTTACCGTTTGGCGATAGCCCATCACAAGAAATGAGTATACATGATTTTTCTCATTTGTGCAAGCACTTTTTTTATTTTTTTAAAAAAAGATTTTTAACCTATTCTTCCGGCTCTCTTCCGACTGCTTCTGACAGCTGCGCTTCCAAATAATCATACAGTGCCTCTTCACCCCAGCGCTTATCTTCTGTCAGAGACCAATTAAAACTCATCATATCCGATTTCTCATAAACTCGCCCGTCATAGGCAATTCCTTCGTACATAAACCGAAGATTCATACCGGTATAACCGACATAATTCTGATAATCCCCTCCTTCTAAATCAACATCGAGCGCATAACCTTCGTCATAACATAAAGAAAGCAGTTCATCAATCTGCGCCCCGGCTGCAGCCACATGCTCAATAACCTCTTTGTTTTCCTCAACACTCCCTATCGGAAGTTCAAAATAAAACACATCCGGGCAAGCACCTTCTCCGAGCGCAATATCTTCATCCAAAACATAATCCAGGTCTGTCAAGTATTGTTTCAACTCATATTGCTCCAATATATCCATAATCTCCTGCTCATGCGCTTCCAGCTTTGCCGCTATGTAATTATCCGAAATATAGCAGCGGTACAATCCTACCGAAAACCACCCCTGGCTCATCTCACTGATTACAGCAAACTCTACACCATCCTTATCTTCAAACAAATGTACCACTTTCTTTTCCTTCGGATACTTATCCGTAGAAACGTAAGTCACATCCTGTCCGATGACGTCTTCCATCAGCGCTTCAGACTCTTTTTTCGTGTAATGATTTAAATTACCTGCACAAGCGGTAAGGCTGCACATCATGAGTGCAGCCATACAAATACAAATCAGTTTTTTCATTTTATACCTCAAACATCAATTCGCCGTAGGTCGGAATCGGCCAAACTTCTTTATCTACAATCATCTCAAGTTCATCGGCCGGTCCGCGAAGCGCATCCATCGCCGGAATCACTTCGTTCATATAGAAGAATGCCTGCTCTTTTGCGTTCTTGATACCTCGCGCTTTACGATCTATGTCTTTTAAGTTTGTGCATGCCGTCTGCATGGCAGAAAGACGTTTCGAAACACTTTCCAGCATTCCTTTTGACGCAGTGATATCAACACCTGCCTCGCGCAGGGAATTTACCATATCCGCCAAAGTCTTTGTATATTTTACCACAGCAGGAATAATCTGTTTTCCTGCCATATCAATCATCGTAAGTGCTTCGATATTGATTGTTTTTGAGTAGGTCTCGTAAATAATTTCCTCACGCGACTCGAGCTCTGCTTTTGTATAAATACCGAACTGTTCAAACAACTCTACCGATTTATCACTTGTTAAAGTAGAAGCTGCTTCCACGGTTGTACGGATATTCGGAAGACCGCGTTTTTCAGCCTCGCGCACCCATTCATCAGAGTATCCGTTTCCGTTAAAGATAATGCGCTGATGCTCTGCCATGTATTCTTTAATCAAATCATGAACCGCCAAATCAAAGTTCGACGCACCTTCCAGTCTGTCTGCCGCCTCGCAGAATGCCTGTGCTACAATCGCATTGAGCGTTGTATTCGGACCGGCAATGGAGTCAGAAGAACCGACCATACGGAACTCAAATTTATTTCCTGTAAACGCAAACGGCGACGTACGGTTACGGTCTGTTGCGTCTTTCTCAAAATCAGGAAGTGTAGAAACTCCTGTCTCGAGCGTTCCGCCCTCTTTAAGTGATTCTGCCGCTCCTGTTTCCACAAGCTGCTTTACCACATCCTCAAGCTGCTCACCGAGGAAGATAGAAATAATCGCAGGCGGCGCCTCATCTGCTCCGAGACGGTGGTCATTTCCCACGTCAGCTGCCGACTGGCGGAGAAGATCTGCATGTTTATCCACCGCACGCATAATGCAGGCCAAAACTAAAAGGAACTGAATATTTTCATTTGGTGTATCGCCCGGATCAAGCATGTTGATGCCTGTATCCGTTGTGATGGACCAGTTGTTGTGTTTACCGGAACCGTTGACACCCGCATACGGTTTTTCGTGCAAAAGACAGCGCATACTGTGCTGCGTTGCCACACGTTTCATCGTCTCCATCACAATCTGGTTATGGTCTGTTGCAATATTACAAGTCTCGTAAATCGGAGCAAGCTCATGCTGTGCAGGAGCCGCCTCATTGTGCTGCGTCTTCGCCGTCACACCGAGTTTCCAAAGTTCTTCGTTTAAATCTGCCATAAAAGCGGCCACACGTTCACGGATGACACCGAAGTAGTGATCCTCCATCTCCTGCCCTTTCGGTGCCGGAGCTCCGAACAACGTTCTTCCCGCAAACATAAGGTCTGCTCTTTTTGTATAAAGCGCCTCATCCACAAGAAAATATTCCTGCTCTGCACCGACTGACGGAATCACCTTCATCGCATCTTCATGTCCGAACAGACGCATGATACGAAGTGCCTGTTTCGAGATTGCTTCCATAGAACGAAGAAGCGGTGTTTTTTTATCAAGAGCCTCTCCTGTATAAGAATAAAAAGCCGTCGGAATACAGAGAACAACTCCGTTTGCAGAACCTTTTAAAAACGCCGGTGAGGTCATATCCCAAGCTGTATATCCTCTGGCCTCAAATGTCGCACGAAGTCCTCCTGACGGGAAAGAAGATGCATCCGGCTCGCCTTTGATGAGCTCTTTGCCGGAAAATTCCATAATCATTTTTCCATCTGCATTCGGATGAGTAATAAACGCATCATGTTTTTCCGCCGTAATACCTGTCAGCGGCTGGAACCAATGTGTAAAATGTGTTGCGCCGTTCTCCACAGCCCAGTCTTTCATAGCTTTTGCAACAACATTGGCCGCTGTCATAGAAAGCACGCCGCCCTGCTGCATTACCATACTTACCTCTGCAAATATATCCTCCGGAAGTCTCTCCTGCATCTTCGTAAGATCAAATACGTTCTGTCCGAAAATCTCTTCCACATTCAACATCTTATTCATGATCGTTTCCCTTTCTTTCGCAAAATGTCATATTTCTCCGCCACATCGGAGAGTGTCACTGCAAGTTTTTGCTGCGGGTGCGGAGCACTTTCCTGCTCCTGTCCGTCCTCATTGCGAATAGATAATACCTTAACCTCCACATTGCGTCCATCCGGCTTCATGATTTCAATCACTTCACCAACACTGAACTTGTTGCGCTGCTCTATCGATACTTCGCAGCCGCCTCCCACTGCCTTTACTCCTTCTGCAATACCGAGATAAATATATTCCTGTTCATACGTATTGCTGTCGTAAATCTGTGTATTTTCATCCGGCTTTCCAAAATAGAACCCGGTTGTAAACTGTCTGTACGTGCACTTGGAAATCTCCTCGCGACACCACGGCAGCATTGCCTCATATGCCTCTTTTGATTCCAAAGCAGCATCAATAGCTTTTCTGTACGTACGCGCTACCGTCGCCACATAAAGCGCCGTTTTCATACGTCCCTCTATCTTAAAACTGTCAATTCCCGCATCCATCATTTCAGGTACATGTTCGATCATGCAAAGATCTTTGGAATTGAAAATATAAGTTCCGCGTTCGTTCTCATACACCGGAAGATATTCTCCCGGACGCGACTCCTCCACAACCGCATATTTCCAGCGGCAAGGATGTGTACAGGCACCACGGTTTGCATCACGCCCTGTAAAATAATTGCTCAACAGGCATCTGCCGGAATAAGAAATACACATTGCTCCGTGAATAAAACTCTCGATTTCCATATCCTCCGGAATTGCCTCGCGGATCTGCTTAATCTCCCGCAGCGAAAGTTCTCTTGCGCTGACAACGCGCTTGATTCCCTGTTCATACCAGAAACGGTATGTCATATAGTTTGTATTATTGGCCTGCGTGCTTAAATGAATATCAATCTCAGGACAGTTAGCACGTGCTAACATAATCATCCCGGGATCGGAAACAATAATCCCATCCGGTTTTAACACTGCAAGTTCTTTAAAATACTCTGCTGCCGCCTCCATGTCATAATTGTGTGCCAAAATATTTGCCGTAACATACACGAGCACGCCATGTTCATGTGCAAAGGCAATGCCTGCTGCCATATCTTCCTTCGAAAAATTCTTGGCCTTGGCGCGTAAGCTGAACGCTTCGCCGCCGATATATACAGCGTCCGCACCGAAGATGACTGCTGTTTTTAACACTTCCAGGCTACTCGCCGGAATGAGTAATTCAGGTTTTCTCATAACTGTCTCCTTATTTCTTTACAGAAAGGGTAATTCCGTCCCCGAGCGGTATAATGCTCGTCTGCAGCTGCGGATGGTTTTTCAGCTCGTATAAATACTCCCTCATACGTCCGTGAATTGTACGGTTTCTGCGTGTCACCGCATAGCGGGACTCAATTACATCCCCATCCTGAAGCACATTATCCGACAAAAGAACACCTCCGTCTTTTAACAAGCGTAAAATATCCGGCAGAAAATGTATGTACTGACCCTTAGCTGCATCCATAAAAATCAGATCATACTCTCCCGAAAGTTCTGCCAGCACCTGCGCCGCATCGCCTTCGATTAACGTAATCTGTTCTTCTTTTCCATATTTCTTGAAATTATCCCTCGCAATCGGGATTCGTTTCTCATATTTTTCTATCGTAGTAATATGCGCATCTTTTGGCATATACTCACTCATCAGTAACGCAGAAAAACCGATGGCAGTTCCGACTTCCAGAATCTGCCTCGGTTTATTCATCATAATCAGCGTCTTTAAAAAACTCTGCATCTCTTTACGGATAATAGGCACGTCCGTATCGAGCGCATATTTCTCAAGCTCCTCCAGATAAGAAATCTCTTCCTTTTCCAAGGAATTCATAAAATCGACATATCTTCGTTCTACGATCACTTATTCCGTCTCCTCTTCCGACTCTTCTTCCGCCGCCTGTGCCAGTACTTCCAGCATCTGTTCTGTTGTCATAGAAGTATTCAGCGTATATTCTCCCGGTATAATTTCATCTTTATACTCAAGCAAAAATGCCTGAACCCAGAAAATCTTTGCATCCGAAATAAGTCCTCTTCGTTCCAGGGTTTCGCCGATATCCATAATTTCGTCATCCATCTCAATGGTAACGCTGACATCACGCCCCGGAGACACCTCCATTGTCGCATCCGAAAATACCATGTAACCAAAATGATACGAATACATGGCCGCTCTATACACTGCAACAACAACAGCACACGAAATGGCTAACCTGAAAATCATATTAAGCAGCGCTATAAACACTTGTTTTAAGCTCATCTTTTTCCTCTTTTCTAATCAAAATCTTCGGAAACCGCTTCCACAATCGTAGTTGTTACCTTCTGTATCATTCGACAAAGCGCAAGCTCCGCCGCCAAAAAATCATGCACAACCGGAATATCTCTCAAATGCTCTGTCTCTCTCTGAAAACGCTCTACTTCATCGAAAATATTTTCCTGATATGCACGCGTCTGTATCTCATAATTTCTGCGTCTGAAATCATCCACCCGTTGTTTCAGCTCAGGCTGCTCGCATAGGCGCTTCAATTGTTCCTCATACTCACGATAAACTTCTGTCTTCTTCAAATTGACTATAAATTCATCGAGCTGCTCTTGTAATTCCAGCATACTAAACCTCCATGATAATCGGAAGAATCATCGGGCGCCGTTTTGTCTTTTTCCATACATACTCGTTCAGGGCATCTTTCATTATATTTTTCATTCTGCCCCAATCCGAAATGTTTCTGTTTATACAGTCATCCAAAACATCTGCAACAATCAGTTTTGCCTCATCCAGTAGTTCATCTGCCTCGCGCACATAAACAAAACCACGCGATACAATATCCGGACCGGATACCACATAACTGTTTTCGCAATCCAGCGCAACCACAACAATCAAGATTCCGTCTTCTGCCAAATGCTGTCTGTCGCGAAGTACAATATTGCCGACATCACCGACTCCGAGTCCGTCGACAAAAATGGAACCTACCGGAACTTTGCCGGTAACTTCGGCTGCTTCCTCGTCAAGCTCAAGCACATCTCCGGACTGAAGAATAAATACATTTTCTTTGTCCATTCCGAGTTCCTGAACCAAATTTGCCTGCGCTTTCAGGTGACGGTACTCTCCGTGAACCGGAATCGCATACTTTGGCTGCACAAGAGAATATATCAATTTAATTTCTTCTCTGCAGGCATGTCCGGAAACATGTGCATCCTGGAAAATAACATCCGCACCTTTTGCGTACAGTTCATTAATCACTTTGGAAACTGCCTTTTCATTTCCCGGAATCGGGTTAGAAGAAAAGATAACCGTATCAAGCGGTCCGATATGAATCTTGCGGTGCATACCGCTTGCCATACGGCTCAAGGCCGCCATACTTTCTCCCTGGCTTCCTGTTGTAATAATGACTGTTTTTTCATCCGGATAATTTTTAATCTGCTCAATATCAATGAGCGTGTTATCCGGAATGCTGATATATCCTAAATGCATGGCCGTATCAATAATATTGACCATGCTTCGTCCTTCCACGACTACTTTACGTCCGTATTTGTAAGCAGAGTTGATAATCTGCTGTACACGGTCTACATTCGACGCAAATGTTGCAATAATAAGACGCGTATCTGCATGCTCCGAAAAAATATTGTCAAATGCCACTCCGACTGTTTTCTCGGACGGCGTAAATCCCGGTCTCTCAGCATTTGTACTGTCACACATCAGGGCAAGTACACCTTTTTTGCCGAGTTCCGCAAATCTCTGTAAATCAATGGCATCTCCGTAAACCGGAGTATAATCCACCTTAAAGTCTCCTGTATGAACAACCACACCTGCAGGTGAGTAAATGGCAAGCGCCGCCGCATCTGCGATACTGTGGTTTGTTCTGATAAATTCCACACGAAGCTGTCCGAGATTAATATGTTGACCGAACTTAACAACTTTTCTCTTAATTGTTTTATCCAAACCATGCTCTGACAACTTACGTTCAATAACTCCCATTGTAAGGTTCGTTGCGTAAATCGGAACCGGAAGTTCCTTCAGCACATACGGAAGCGCTCCGATATGATCCTCGTGCCCGTGAGTAATCATAAAGCCCTTCACTCTGTCTGCATTTTCCTTCAGGTATGTGATATCCGGAATGACAAGGTCAATTCCGAGCATATCATTTTCCGGGAATGCAAGTCCGCAATCCACCACAATAATACTGTCTTCGTATTCAAAGGCAGTAATATTCATACCGATCTGCTCCAAACCTCCCAAAGGTATGATTTTAAGCTTACTATTCAATTATATTTCCTCCAAATTTCTAAACTTATGCCGGACTATTCTTCTTCGTCATCCACAAATGCGATATCTTCCAGCAAACTCTCGAAAACCGTCGCTACTGCGTCCAGTTCCTTGTCATCCGAAACAACGACATAGGTGCTCTCGTCACCATGTTCCGCTGTCACATCTTTTAAAATAAGCGCCTGCGCATCCCCTTCTTCTCTATCCGTCACAAGAAGGTAATCCACTCCGCCGAGGCGCGTTTTTTCCAACACAAAAAGCTGTATTGCTTCCTCTTCCGTTTCCGGTGTAAACGTAATCTTTTCCATATGATCTCCTAATTCTGTTCTTTCTGATGATGCAGATAATCAAGATATCCCTGTAAAATGTACGAAGCCGCAATCGCATCTACATAATCTTTGCGGTTCTCTCTGCGAATTCCCGCTTCCATCATCGTCTTGTCCGCCGCAACCGTCGTCAGTCTCTCATCCCAAAGCACAACCGGGATTCCCGTACGTCGAAACAGCGCATCCGCAAATTCACGCGACTTCTCAGCACGTTCTCCTTCCGTTGCATTCATATTCTTCGGTAATCCGATCACAAATTTCTCTACTTCGTACTCCTGTGCCAGTTCTTCAATTCTGGCATATGTCTGTCTTAGTTTATTTTCTGATTTGCGACGCACAATCTCAAGGCTCTGTGCAGTGAGAAGAAGCGGATCGCTGACTGCGACTCCGACTGTTTTGGAGCCGACATCCAAACCCATAATACGCATATCAGTTCCTCACTATTTCCACTGGTTTGCCTTAATATACTCTTTGAGCATCTCTTCTACCAGCTCGTCTCTCTCCACTTTCATAATCAGACTTCTGGCATTTTTATGACTTGTAATGTACGTAGGGTCTCCGGACATAATATAACCCACAATCTGATTTAC
>JAZQDJ010000045.1:0-10510 GCA_045546735.1 Lachnospiraceae bacterium
CGAATTTAGTCGAGTCGCAGAGTTAAGCTGTAAGCAGCATAACAGCCTGAAAAAGGCGAAACTACATGGCCCCATGGTCAAGCGGTTAAGACATCGCCCTTTCACGGCGGTAACACGGGTTCGATTCCCGTTGGGGTCACTATTATTTGTGCCGATGTGGCTCAATTCATGACGATTGAGGAGTGAAACGAGTCAAGCGTAGGCAGAGCAGCTGATTACAATCAGCTGAAAAAGAAATATGCCGATGTGGCTCAATTGGCAGAGCAGCTGATTTGTAATCAGCAGGTTATCGGTTCGAGTCCGATCATCGGCTTTTCAACCTAAAAGGGTTTTGGACCTTTAGCTCAGTTGGTTAGAGCAACCGGCTCATAACCGGTCGGTCCAGGGTTCGAGTCCCCGAAGGTCCACTTTGCTTTGTGCAGAATAACTTTATATTACAAATGATTATGGCCCAGTGGCTCAGTTGGTTAGAGCGCCGCCCTGTCACGGCGGAGGTCGTCGGTTCGAGTCCGATCTGGGTCGTCATAATGGGATCTTAGCTCAGCTGGGAGAGCATCTGCCTTACAAGCAGAGGGTCACAGGTTCGAGCCCTGTAGGTCCCATTAACAATGTATAGAGATATACATTGTGGGCCCGCGTGGCGGAACTGGCAGACGCGCAGGACTTAAAATCCTGTTGTAGCAATACAGTACCGGTTCGATTCCGGTCGCGGGCACGATGAATTAAGAAACGTTGAGAAATCTTCGTTTCTTTTTTTATTTAGTTTACATTTGTACATAATAAATATTATAATCTGTTTATGTGGATATACAGAAAAATTAAATAAGATACGGAGATAAAAAATGAAGTGGATATTAGGTGCTTTTTTAGGCCTGGTTATTGCGTTTGTCATATATGAGCTGACGGGCGTAATCAGTAGTTTAATCATAGGTCCGATTTTAGGATACAGAATCATCAGAATTACGTTTTGGGGGATTGCGTTTACAAAAGAAAACGGGAAATATACTTTTGGATTAGCAGAGTTTCATTTTATTCCGCAAGTTTTTTTGGAGGCTAATGTAAAGAGTAGGGTGAAAAAGCTTATTTTAGACGTTTTTCCGGTTTTGTTGGGATTTATTGCGGGAATGGTGATTTCGGGGCTGTTTGGCGACGTGAGAGGCGTTGGACGGCATGTTTTGATCGGTACATTAAGTGCGATGGCGGTTATATATTGCTGGCACATATTTATTGTATTAAAAATGATTGTGTATATAAGAGAAAACAAAAATAAATAATATGCATATGGGATGAAAAGGAGATGGCAAAATGAAGATTTTATTTTATGACACAAAAAAATACGATAGGGAGTCTTTCGAAAAATGTTTGACCGGATTTCCGGAGATTGAGATGGACTTTTTAGAAACGGATTTATCTGTGCATACAGCACGTTTGGCGAAAGGTTACGAGGGAGTGTGTGCATTTGTAAGTTCTGATGTCGGGGCAAGTGTAGTACGTGCGCTTGCTGAAAACGGTGTAAAGCTTGTTCTTATGCGCTGTGCAGGATTTAATAACGTGGATGTTGAGGTAGCAAAAGAGTGCGGAATTACGGTTCTCAGAGTTCCGGGATATTCACCGGAAGCTGTTGCGGAACATGCAATGGCACTTGCACTTGCAGTAAACAGAAGAATTCACAAAAGTTATATTAAAGTGAGAGAGAATAATTTCAGCCTTGTAGGGTTAACCGGAGTTAACTTTTATCAGAAAACGGCCGGAATTGTGGGTACAGGAAAAATCGGTGCGGCGATGTGCCGTATTTGCAAAGGCTTTGGAATGCGTGTCATTGCGTATGATTTATATCCGAATCCGGAGCTGGATTTTGTTGAGTATGTGGATTTTGAGACATTGTTGGCTGAAAGTGATCTTATTTCACTTCATTGCCCGTTAGTTGAGGATAACTATCATTTAATTAACATTGAGACGATTGAAAAAATGAAGGATGAAGTAATTCTCATCAATACGTCCAGAGGAGGCCTGATTAAAACGGAAGATTTGATTGCCGGAATCCGTTCTAAAAAGTTTTTTGCGGTCGGACTGGATGTTTATGAGGAAGAGACAAATAATGTGTTTGAAAACCGCGAAGATGACATTTTAGAGCATTCTATTACAGCGAGATTATTGTCGTTTCCGAATGTAATCGTAACCTCGCATCAGGGATTTTTGACGGAGGAAGCTCTTGCATCTATCAGTGAGACAACACTTCAGAATGCGATGGATTATAAAAACGGAAAGATGCAGAAAGTAAATTTAGTGACAGTTTAAGAAATGGGTGAAAATATGGATACAGATGTGATTTTAAAGCAAATGACTTTGGAGGAAAAAGCACGTCTTGTAAATGGGGCAACATTTTTCGGAATGGCAGCCATCGATAGGTTAGATATTCCGAGGATACAGCTTTTAGACGGTGGTACAGGTATTAATTTTGAGCAGCTATTCGGTGACATGGCGGATGTCGGGGAATTGGCTGTTGACAGTACAAACGGAATGGTCGGAAGCACAATTCTTACACATGTAATTGAATATTATTTTGAGCCGGAGAAGTTGACGGAAGAAGAATTGGAATTGCATGCATGGATTAAGGAACGATTAGAGAGAAATCTTAGAGGGGCTGATTATGCACCCGGATGTTTCCCGCCGGGAATTCTTCTTGGAGCGACCTGGAATAAGGAGGTTGTGGAGTCAGTCGGCGAGGCACTCGGAAAAGAGGCTGTTTTATATGGAGTGCATGTTTTGCTCGGTACTCCGAATGTAAATATACACAGAGATCCTTTAAACGGACGGCTTTTTGAGGGGTATTCAGAGGACCCGTGTCTGGTGGCAAGCCTTGCGCCGGAACTTGTGAAAGGTGTACAAAAATATGGTGTTGCGGCAAATGTAAAGCATTTTGCAGCCAATAATCAAGAGACAAACAGAGTCGGAATCAACGAGACGATTTCGGCACGTGCTTTAGAAGAAATATATTTCCCGGGATTTAAAGCCTGCGTGCAGGAAGGCGGGGTAAAGACTGTTATGAGTGCGTACAACCGCATTAATGGGGTACCTTGCACGGAGAGCAAATGGCTTTTGACTGAAAAGCTGAGAGAGGAATGGGGATTTGACGGCGTTGTTTTATCTGATTGGGGGGCAGTTTATCATCCGGTAGAAGCTTTGCAGGCGGGAAATGATCTTGCAATGCCTGGACCTCTGCCTTGGGAGCCGATTGCTGAAGCGGTTCAAAGCGGAGATTTGAAGGAAGATGAATTAAATCTTGCAGTTTTCCGCATTCTTGAGATGATTGACTGGGTTACGAAAAACTTTGCAAAAACTCAGGATATTTCTGCAAATCTGTTAAAAGAGGAGACCGATGCAGCTGCTTATCAGGCGGCTTCGGAGGGAATTGTACTTGTCGAAAATGCAGGAATTCTGCCGTTGGATAAAGATATAAAAGTGTGTGCCATCGGAAGTGCAGCAGATAAATTGATGGACTGTGGAAGCGGAAGTGCAGGCATTACAACAAATCGTACTACAGATTTGAAGACGGGACTTCATTTTGTTGCGGAAGAGGAAGCAGAAGCGATGGTTTGCATTTGCAAACTCGGAGGAATGGAAGGCAATGACCGGCCGCATATGCATCTGGATATAGAGGATATTAAGTTGCTCTATGCAAACGGCGCAATAAATATGGAAAAAGCACCGCAGTTTATCAGAGAACAGTTAGCCGAGGTTTGCGTTACGGATAGAAATAAGCAACTGGTGCTGGTTTTGAATGTTTGCGGACCGGTGGATTTGTCATATTTGAACAGAGATGTTGTAAAAGCAGTTTTGGTAGCTTTTTTACCGGGGATGGAAGGCGGAAGAGCAATTTCCGATATATTGGCGGGAAAAGTGAATCCTTCAGGTAAGCTACCGCTTACTTTCCCATACAGATATGAAGATACTCCTACATACTTGAATTTTCCGGGTGATGGATATGAAGTGTGCTACGGGGAAGGAATCTATGTAGGATACAGATATTATGACAAAAAGAAAATAAAGCCGCTCTATCCGTTCGGATACGGTCTTTCTTATACAACTTTTATGTGTAGCGGAATAAATAATATGAAACAGCAGCATAGAAAGGTGTCATTTTCTGTTGAAGTGGAAAATACAGGACGCGTGGCAGGTGCACAGGTTGTGCAGATTTATGTCGGTGATCCGTATGCAACATTGCATAAACCTGTAAAAGAACTGGTGGCGTTTGAAAAAGTATTTTTACAGCCGGGAGAGAAGAAAGCAGTAGATTTTGAAGTTAGCTTTGAGAAACTATGTTCTTTTGATGCGGATTTAGGTCAGTGGACGCTTGAAGAAGGATATTATGATTTGTTTGCAGCAACGTCTTCCGACGAGAATGACATTTTTGCAACAGAAAGAATTTATATTGATGTGGAATCTCCGTATAGTTACGGGCTGTCATCTACGGTAAAGACAATGTATGAAAATACTCAGCTGAAAGAAGCGGTAAGAACGCTTTGGGAAGCAAAGAACTGGGATTGGGGAATTGTTGAAAGTAATTACCAATATACATCGAATAAAACCATTTGGGAGATTATGCCGCAGAAAGAAACGGACGTAGATATTGAAAAATTTGTGGTAACTGTCAGAAACGTAAAGAAACTGTAAAAAAGTGCAAGATGTACGTGATGACGATGCTTAAAGTAACAAAGGCTGTCGCAATGCGACAGCCTTTAAGTTTTAGTTTTCTTCGTCAAAAAACTCTTCGATAGTTTCTGTTTCCGGAGCTGATGCAGAAGGAATTTCGTCATCCTCTTCATCAGAGCCGTC
This sequence comes from Lachnospiraceae bacterium, assembly GCA_045546735.1. Taxonomy (GTDB): domain Bacteria; phylum Bacillota; class Clostridia; order Lachnospirales; family Lachnospiraceae; genus SVFI01. Next base: position 4,837 of record JAZQDJ010000045.1, read on the forward strand.
TTCGATTGTATCATTTAACGGTTCTTCATCTTCCTCGTCGAATGGTTCGTCATCTGCCGGTTCTGCAGAATTCAAATTGAGAGGAACATAAGTGCGCTCTGCAGACTCTGTACCGTTCTCGTAATCTTCTTCGTCATCAAATTCATCGAAATCTTCAAAATCGTCTTCATCGAATTTGTCAGCGTCATTTTTCTTCATTACATAATATGCACCGGCTGCAATCGCACCGATCGCTGCACCGAATAATAAACCTTTAGTAAACTTTTTCATATCGAAAGCTCCTTTCAAAATACCTTTTCTCTATTTTAAAATAAATTCGCATAATATACAAGCAGTTTATGCAGAAAAGTGTGCTTATAGTCACTTGATATTAAAATTATTCTGTGTTTTTGAAACATAAAAATAGATGAATTCCATAATTGTAGGAACGCCGCGTTCAGAATTAATACGTGCGGTGTATAAGGTTAAAAGGTCGTCGGGATCACCGGTGCGCCATGCAATGTTAATGGCATATTGCATCGCGCGTTCAATACTTGGGTCGCTTTTCTTATATTTTGGGCCGAGTGTTTTGTAAATATTTGCGTGAGTGTCAACTAATTTAATGAGAACAGCATCGACTAAGTATTTAAAGCCGACTGTTTTCGGACTGATTCCGATTCTGATAATTTCATTTCGGATGAATTCAATGAGGTCGGCTTCCGGAATGTCATGGAAGGAAAGTTTGTCGGCAGCACAATCTTTGCTTTTGACCGGAGCATCACAATTTTCTTTTCTAAGAGTATGGACCATCATTTTTATAAAGTGAATGACATATTCGGCTGAATAGTCTTTTTCATATTTCGTCAGAATAAAATCAGCGCCGAAAGAACGGGCAGCATCATGTGTAGTGTGGCTGGAATTATTTGTTGTGACAAGTAAAAATGGCTTACTTTTGCAAGCGGTATTTTTGAGGTCTGATAAAAATTGGAGACCATTGCCGATTCCGTCATGCAATTCCAAATCAACGATAATGGCATCGGGATTTTGAGTTTGGGAAATGCTGAGAGCTTCCGTAGCATTTGCGGTATTACCTATGATTTCTATTTCTGATGTTTCTTTCGAAACGTTTTCAAACTGTGTCCGTTCTTCAAGATCATCTTCGAGAATTAAAATTTTAACTATTTCGCTCATGTTAGTTTTCCTCTTTTAATTGGATGTTATCTGTTGGTATTACATACAAGTCACCGCGCGTCTGTGAATGACTGATTTCGGCGTGACGGAATGATTGTATAACATAGTGGTTTTTGGAATTGAAAGAAAAGAATATTTTCTTGGTGAAATTATTTGATGTTCTTTCGTATTCCTGTATCTGAATTGTGGCGCGGTATTTTCGCTTGATGTTCCAAATGTCCATTAATCCGATACCGCTTCCGCCATTGTCTTTGTGGGTCGTGTGCGGGCGTAATCCGAATGCGTGCAAGGTTTCTATATCAAAATAAGCACCGGTGTCGGCAACGGAGATGTAGGCTTCCGAATGCAATTGCCCAAAGGTAACCTGGATGCGACCGTTTTCCGCTTCATTTATTGCAATGAGTGCATTTTCTAACAAGTCAGATAATATATGTGCTAAATCATCTTCCGATATTTGGGAAAGAAGCAAGCGAAGACTCTCGGAAGAATGTCGGCATTCAAACGTAATGTTCTTGTTTTCGGCTTTCTTTTTCATATATACGAGAATTGCATCCATTCCAACATGGCCGGTTAGTTTAAGCTTATGATTTTCGTTTTCATAAGAATCCAGATAGCCTTGGCGGTCATGCATTATATTTTGCAGTTTTACAAGTAAATCCTGTCCGTATTTCTTTTGTTCTTCGAAAGTTTTAAAGTCTGCGCCGGAAAGATAGTCGAGTACTGTATTTTCCATAGCAGGAATAATTTTATTGTCTTTATGTATAAGTCTTGCCAGTGCTTCGTTATCGGCAGCTAACTTTTTAAGCATTTGTTCCTTTGCGGCAAGTTCTTCGTAAAGTGATTGGACTTCGAGCTTGCGCAACTTTTCGGTGTAGGATTTTGTGATTTGTCTGCGCCACCAAATGAAGAGAATGATTGCAAGGAAGAAGGTGGTGAAGGGAATAAATACTCCAACAGTACCAAAAGAAGGATAAAGGCGGTTTTGGACAAAGAAGGTATCGATGCTTTTCATAATTAAAATGAAAAAGCAAATAATTGTACCTATACGGGTAAAATGTTGTTGTCTCAAATATTTTAAACATGTTTTAAACAGTTTTGTTTTGAAAAAAGAAAACTGCAAAAGGTAAGTTAATACACCCACAAATATAACAAATATCGGATGGTCGAGAGATAGGATTAAAGAATAAAAAGGGGTGAATAAAAGTAGTAAGATTACAACGGAAACATAACTTAGTATATAAAAAATAGCATGTGAAAATAGTAAGGCAGTAATGTTTACTTCAACTTTAGGATTGAAAAGAAGAGCAACAGCTATAAAGAAAACAAATAATATAATAACAGAACTAGAGTCGGGCATATAGAGGGCTACAATTATATTTATGAATAAAATAGCAAGATAACACAGGGTGCGGACGTGAGAATTTGTCCGAGAAAAACTATATTTTTGGTGAATGATTTCTAAGGATTTAGAGATACAAAGTATTCGAAATAGGCAAGAAAAGATGAAACTCATAATAAACTCCTTTACCAAGAATAACCAACAAAAAAACACCTACAAAGACCAATAGTGAAAAAAGTTTGTTCTCGATAATCTCCTTTATGTAGGGAGGTGAGAGAATGAGTTACTGGGAATGGTTTACAACCAATTGGGCAATCCTTAGAGCTTACTTCTAGGAAAAATGTATGTGCATTTCTTAATTGGACCGTGCCAGATTATTTATTTGTTTCAAACATCTAGATTATATAATACAAGATATGGAAATTCAATGGAACGCGATGAGTTATCATATGCTTAAATGTCAATTTGTGAAAATAATTGACGCAAAATACTGCGAAAAGAAAAAAACCAAGGAGAAAAACCAAGAAAATTTTTAGGAAAAATGTGATAAATTGGAAGCGAAGCAAAAATCCATTTGTATTTGGAAGTCTGAAGGCAATAAGGGCTTCCGGCGAGGGTTCGGATTATGAAGGGATGCGGGAGAGGACAGTTTCATTTAGAGGCTGTCCTTTTCTAATGCAAATAATCTCTTGAAAATGCAAAAAAGGGTTATTATACTGATACTAAAACATGTTTAAGAAAGGTGGGAAATTTATGGGGAAATTATTGGTTGTTGTAGATATGCAGAAAGACTTTATCGATGGTGCCCTCGGAACAAAGGAAGCAGTGGCAATTGTTCCGAATGTTGTAGATAAAATCAAAGAGTATCAGGCAGCAGGAGATACTGTGATTTTCACGAAGGATACGCATTTTGAGAATTATATGGAGACACAGGAAGGAAAAAACCTTCCGGTAGAGCATTGTATCAAAGGAACTGAAGGGCATGAGATTTGCGATGAGATCAAAGCAGTGATGGATCCTGAGTCTTGTAAAGTGTATGAAAAACTGACGTTTGGTTCTTCGCAGTTTGCAAAGGATTTGGAAAACGGGACTTATGATGATGCAGAAAGCATCACGTTAATCGGACTTTGCACGGACATTTGTGTGATCTCAAATGCAATGCTTTGTAAAACATTTTTAACAGAGATACCGGTTTACATTGATGCAAAATGTTGTGCAGGGGTAACTGTTGAAAGTCATAATAATGCATTGAAGGCAATGGAAATGTGTCAGATAAAAATTGTATAATTCCCTTTTGTGTGATATGATAAGATGACCGGAAAGGTCAATGTGATGAGGGAAATACGATGAATGATAAATTTTTTAATCTCAAAAGAGAAAAACAGGACCGTTTTATTAATGCGTCTTTAAAAATTTTTTCGGAACACGGATATCAGAAGGCAAGTACGGATGATATCGTAAAAGAGGCCGGAATTTCAAAAGGATTATTATTTCATTATTTTGAGAGTAAATTGGGCTTGTACGAGTTTGTGTATAATTACAGCACGAAGTTACTTCGAATGGAATATTCTTCTATTGTTTCTTCAGGGAAATGTGATTTCTTTGAAGTGCAGAAGCAGATGGAGTTAGCAAAGCGCAACATTATGGTTTCGTATCCGTATATGAGTGTGTTTGTCGGAAAAGCTTTCCGGGAGGATAGTTTTGACGTTCTTTCCGTGGTTGCGGAGAGTATGGATCAATATTCGGATGAACTGGCTCAGATTTATGCCCGGGCAGATATTACAGGATTTAAAGAGGGCGTAGATCCGTCAGCGATACTTAAGATGTGCATTTTTGTTGCGGACGGAGTGCTGAACGAACAGTTCCAGAACGGGAAAATAGATGCAGATGCTTATTATAACGAGGTTGTTTCATATTTGGATGTGTTAAAAAATAATTTGTATAAAGAAATGTAAAAGGATTTTAGTTAAGGGATAAATCGTACGATTTGTCCCTTTTGTTATGAACCAAGGATTGGTGTTGGGTAAAACCTACATTGATGAAAGTTAAAGTATCTATACAAAATTATTTTTTAGTTAGATCCAAAAAGCTGTAAAGAATGGGTCGAAATGCAAAATTATTTTGTATAGATACGTGAGGGCAAAATAGAGGATAGGAATTTAATTGACTGACATTGTCAAAACTTCATATTCATTATTTTGACTGCTGATATACCGGATCTGCCGGATACCCCCCGCGGAGTTTCTGCATACCGCGCTGTACGGCATCTTTGGAATTTTTCCAATCTGCATCTTTATTTCTGTAATCATATTTTTCAATCAGCCATGCGACATCTTCGCCGACACGCTTGAGGTTTTCCTGCATCTGGGAAAGAATGAGAGAATAGAATTCATCCTTTTGTTTTTCGGATAATTCATACTGGGCGCGCTGGCAGACATCGCCGAAATGATGGAGACAAAAGCCTTTGCTGTTTTCTATCATTTTTTTCATTTCACCGTCTTTTTTATACATAAAAAAGAAAGTGTCAAGATACCGGTCATAGGTTTTTTTGAAGTTATTACAAATATAGCAGGAATCTTCTTTTTCTTTTACCCAGGCGCTGATGCTGTTATCCGGGGCATCTGCCTTTTTTAAGCGGTTCATAAGGGATGCTTTGCCCGGAGCAAACATTTTAATCTGTGATTCTAATTCCTTCTGCATTTGCAGATAGTGAGTTTTCAAAATCCATGCGTTTCCGAGGGCATTGCCGTAATCAAACATTTTTTTGAAGTGTGTGCGGCAAAAACCGGCTTTATCGGTCATCTCACGCATGTCACTTTCCATGTAGGAGGCGCTGGAACCGAGAACGAGATCGAGAAGGTCACGTTCTACCTCACGTTCTACAAAGCAGAACGGGCACTCGTCATTGGCATGGAAGGCATCTGTCAAAGGTATGGTATACAAGGTTTCTTTCATGATTTTATCCTCGCTTTTATTTAAAGTGTTTTTGCTATTATCAGTTTACCGAGGTGTTGTCGAATTGGCAAGATAAAATGAAAGAAAAGAGATGCAAATTGGGCGCGCTTGTGGTAAAATCATACGCGGTGAGAAAAACCGGTGCAACCGGAGAAAGAGGATATATATGGAATATTGGGATATTTATGATAAAAATAAGTGTAAAACAGG